>CAILDT010000828.1 GCA_903833025.1 uncultured Bacteroidota bacterium
ACGTGGTCGCACATAATCCTATTAATTTCTTCTGGCATTGATTTATTAAATGAGCGCAACCCTGCTTCAATGTGTATTATCGGAATTTGAATTTTTGACGCTGCAACTGCCCCTGCCAAGGTTGAATTAGTATCTCCATACAATACAATACAACTTGGTTTTTCTTTTAACAGTACTTCTTCTATCCCCTCAATCATTGCTGCGGTTTGTTTTCCGTGAGTGCCCGAACCTACACTTAAATAATAATTTGGTGTTGGAATTTCAAGTTCATCAAAAAATACCTGCGACATATTATCATCATAATGCTGACCCGTGTGAACAATTATCTCCTGCATCTTATCATTGAAATGATTTTTTATTGCTCTGCTCAATGCAGCAGATTTTATTATTTGCGGACGAGCGCCAATTATGGTAAGTATTTTTATCTTGCTCATTTATAATTTCTCCTAAAGTATTCCTTCATCAGCAAAACTATAATAACCATTATCTGTAATTATTAAATGGTCTGCCAAAGGGATCTCCATTATTTTACCTGCTTCCTTAATGTTTCTGGTAATTTTTATATCTGCATCCGATGGTTTTAAATTTCCAGAAGGGTGGTTGTGACATAAAATAATTGAGTTAGCATAATGTTCAATCGCGGTTTTGAAAATTATTTTTGTATCCACCACTGTTCCGGTAACACCTCCTCGGCTGATTAATTCCTTTTTTATTACTCCGTTAGCTCGATTTAAAATCAGCATCCAAAATTCTTCGTGTGGCAAATCTAAAAAAGATGATTTCATTATTTCGAATACATCTTTACTTGTGATTATTTTTTCTCGCTTTGCAATCTCCGATTCTTTTCTTCGTCTTCCCAATTCCAATGCAGCTATTATACTAATTGCTTTTGCTTCGCCTATGCCTTTAAACCGTATTAATTCCTGAACGGAGAGTTTCCCTAAGGAATTTAGATTATTATCCACACTTCTTAAAATCCGTTTCGATAATTCCACCGCTGTTTCATCTTTACTTCCCGAACTTATTAATATTGCTATTAATTCTGCTTCTGTTAAAACGTGCCGTCCTTTAGTTAACAACTTTTCGCGAGGTCTGTCTTCTTCTGCCCAGGATTTTATTCCGAAAGGTTGTTTTAAATCTTCCATTATTAATTTGTTGTAAAAATAATCATAACGCTTCGAAACTTCGACAGATTTCTATTCTCTACAACTAAATTTTATATTTTTTATCTTAATACTTCATCCCTAAATTGTAAAACACGAAACTCCAAATGTCGCTATACTCATCTATTTGTTTAGATGTTGGTTTTCCTGCTCCGTGTCCGGCATTGGTGTCAATGCGCACTAATACAGGGTTATTCCCTTTCTGTTTTTCCTGAAGAGTTGCAATAAATTTGAACGAATGCGCAGGCACTACTCTGTCGTCGTGGTCGCCGGTGGTCACCAATGTTGCGGGGTATTCCACTTCTTTAATATTATGCAATGGCGAATATTTAATAATACAATTAAAATAATTAGCGCTGTCGCTAGTACCGTAGTCACTTGCCCAAGCCCAGCCAATAGTAAATTTGTGGTAACGAAGCATATCCATCACGCCTACTGTTGGTATTGCTACTTTAGCTAAATCCGGTCGTTGCGTCATCACAGCCCCAATAAGTAAACCACCATTAGAACGTCCGTGAATAGCCAACTTTTCGTGCGATGTATATTTTTCTTTTATAAGATATTCGCCAGCGGCAATAAAATCATCAAACACATTTTGTTTCTGGCATTTAGTTCCTGCTTTATGCCAATCTTCACCATAATCGCCACCACCACGCAATCCTGGTATTGCATATACGCCACCGTTTTCTAAAAACAAAGCTCTATCAGTTCTGAACTCCGGAGAGTAATAAGAATTGAATCCACCATAACCAAATAAGAAACAAGGGTTGTTGCCATCCATTACCAACCCTTTTTTACAAGTTATAAACATAGGAATAGGTGTCCCATCTTTGCTTTTATAAAATACTTGTTTGGTTTCATAGTCCTCCGATTTAAAATCGACTTCGGGTTTAAACCACACTGTCATAGCATTATTCGTCATATTATACTTATAAATAATAGCTGGTGCTGTAAAAGTATTGTATGAAAAGAAAGCTAAACTATCATCCTTATCTCCATCAAATGCATCTACTTTGCAGATACCCGGGAGTTGAATTTCGTTTTCTTTTTTACCAGATTTATCATAAATATATAAACGAGTTGTTACATCTTTTAAATACTTAGCAACAAACTTTCCGTTACAATTGGCAACGCTTTCGAGCAAATCTTTACTTTCCGGAATGACCTTTTCCCAATTCTCATAATCTGGTTTTTTAGTAATATCAATTTTTAATAATTGATATTTAGGCGCGCCTTTATCAGTAATCACATACAGGTTATTTCCGTCGTTATCAACCACACCATAATTGTTTTCAAAATTATCTACCAACACTACAAATTTCGAATTAGGCATAGCCAAGTCCTTTACCATTAAACTTGTTCCTGATGTTGATTCAGAACCATACACCAATAAAAGTTTTTCGTCTTCGGTAGTGGTGGCAGAATAATTTCTTAAAGCGTGCTTTTTATCTTGATAAACCAACTCGTCTTTGGCTTGCGTGGTGCCTACTTTATGATAAAATACTTTGTGATATTCATTTTTACCTGACAATGTATGCGCATTTTTCTTTGGAGCATCAAACGCTGAATAATAGAATCCATCGCCTTTCCAAGCAATATCCGAAAACTTAACCCACTTAATAGAATCCAGTAATTGTTTGCCAGTTGCAATCTCCATCACATATATCTCACTCCAGTCGCTGCCTGCGCGGTTAATACTATATGCCATATATTTCGCATCTTTACTTATTGATGTTCCGCCTAACGAAGCAGTACCATCAGCAGCAAGTGTATTTGGGTCGAGCAATATTTTTGGCGTGCCATTTAATCCTTCTTGAACAAACAAAACAGATTGGTTTTGCACTCCTGTGTTTTTATAAAAGAAATAATACTTTCCTTTTTTAGATGGAGCACTGCACTTAGCAAAGTTCCAAATCTTAGTAAGCCTTTCTTTTATTTTATCGCGGAAAGGAATAGTGGCAAGATAATCGTAGGTGGTTTTGTTTTGTGCTTTCACCCAATCGCCTGTCTCTGCTGATTTATCATCTTCCAGCCAACGATATGGGTCGGGCACTTTTGTTCCGAAATAAGTGTCAACTGTATCACATTTTCTTGTTTTAATATAAGTTAACGTGCTTTTTGTTTCTTTTGTTTCTTTCTTTTCGCCTCCGTTGCAAGCTGCAAGTGCTGAAAGTAAAATCATAGGGATAAGTTTTTTATTCATTTTATTTTGTTTTTTGAAAGTGTAAAAGTAAATATTTAATCGAGACTATATAATTTAATTGGCTGATGGTAAAAGGAAGTGATTATCGGTTTTTAGGAATGATGTTTTAAACAAATACAACATTTTTATAAAATTAATTACCTTTGTTCATTATTAACTATTAAAAAAATTTAAAATGAAAAAAGTATTATTATTTGTTGCAGTTATTTCTGCATTTTCTTTTGCTTCTTGCAAAAAAGACCGTACGTGTACTTGTTCAATCACATACCCCAATGGTGGTTTAACAGGTACCGAAATTACCACTGACCATAGTGTTACAAAAAGCACAGAAAAAAAGAGGTGCGTCAACAAAGATATAAAAGATGCATCTGGTGCTATTACAGCAAGTTATACTTGTACAATTAATTAAATGATAAAAACTAATTTAAAAAGCGTTTCGCAATTGTGAAACGCTTTTTTTATTTGATGCAGATGTATAAAAAAATCTTTTTGACTTTTCTTTGTGTTTTACTTGGCGCAGTGTTCATCATTTCTGGGTACACTAAGGTGGGTGCGCCTGCGCCGTTTTCATCTCCCATCGAACCATTCGAATATACCTTTGTTGATTTAGGTTTTATTAATTGGCAAGTTGCCCCATTTATTGCTCGACTTATGATTGCTGCTGAATTTTTAATTGGTATTTTATTAATTCTCCATCTTAATCTTCGCAGAATAACCTACAAGCTCGCAATAGGTATTTTGATTTTATTTTCCATTTACTTAATTTTATTAATGGTGATAGTAGGCAACAAAGGTAATTGTGGTTGCTTCGGAACGTACTTTCAAATGACACCTTTGCAGGCGTTAATTAAAAATATAATTATGGTTGCACTGTGTTTAGTATTATATAAATATCACGAAGGATGGCAGTTGAGCAAAAAGTATAGGTACTTAATTCTCTTGCCTTATGCTACTTCATTGGCTATGCCATTTATTCTGAATCCCATTGAGCTTGATTATTCAGAAGCATACCTTAATAAACCCGAAAGCAATTACAAAATTGAACTTGATACATTATATAAGAATGCTAGTTTGGCTATTCCTCCAAAAACATTATCGCAAGGCAAACATATAATTGCCTTTATGAGTTTAACTTGTCCGCATTGTAGAATAGCGGCAAAGAAGATGAGAATTATTCACGAGCGCAATCCAGAAATACCTTTTTACTTTGTGTTGAATGGTAAAGATGAAAAGCTACAAACTTTTTTTGATGATACACATACTGAAAACATTCCTCATTGTATGCTTAGGGGAAGAAGCTTTGTTTATTTGGCAGGCACAAGTATGCCGAGTATTTATTTAGTAAATAATAGTGTAGTGGAACACGAAGTAAATTATCTGGATTTAGACCAAACCGAAGTAGAAAAATGGTTGGAAAAATAAATTGATATTATTACCAGCTGCCACTGGCTCCACCACCGCCACCACTGCCACCGCCGAAACCACCGAAACCGCCTGAAGAACCACCACCGCCAAAGCCACCACCGCCACCGAATCCTCTGCCCATCATAGAACCTAAGAAGAAACCAGAACCCATACTCATTCCTCCGCTGCTGCCTCCACCGCCTTTGGAAGAACGAATAATAACATAAAGTATTAAGAATATTAATGGGAGTATTAATCCTCTTGGGAAACTTTTTCCTGAATGTTTTTTCCCATATTGGTCTGAATTATATTCACCTTTTGCAAGCGACATTAACACATCCGTTGCTTTATCTAAGCCGTCAAACGCTTTACCTTGCGCAAAGTTTGGATTCATTTCATTATCCACTATTTGTTTTGCGGTTATATCAGGTATCGCACCTTCCAAGCCATAGCCAATAGATATAGTAGATTTTCGTTCTCCTTTTCCGCCAGTAGGTTTCACCACTATTACAATTCCGTTATTCATTTTTGCTTGCCCTACTTTCCAGTTTCTAAGTATGCTAAGTGCAAAATCAAATGGTTCTAAACCTTTTAAATCATCTACAATAACAACTACAATTTGATTGGAAGTTTGGTTTGCAAATCCTTCTAATTTTTGCTCCAGTTGCGCTTCCTCTGCTTGAGAAAGAAAGTTAGGCATTTGTTTGGAAAGATTATTTACTAATCTATCTGGAGTAGGGCGTTCGGGAATACTATCGTTTGCAAATAAATTTGTAGTGAATAAGAATACGATAAGAAGAAAAGGAAAATATTTTTTTATCATTTAATAAGTTCTGATTTGTAAATTCGTTTTTATTCGCTACTCGTATTTTTATTTGCCAAAACTTATTTCATCACTCAACTCATTTTTATCATCGCTTTGATGAGGGAAATTTGCTTTCAATTTTTCTCCTGCCATTTCTATCCCTTTGCAAAGTCCTTCAGTAAACTGTCCTTGTTTAAAGTAGCCCAACATTGTTTCTTTAATATTATCCCAAAAGTTTGCTGGCACCACCTGATTTATTCCTTTGTCTCCAAGTATCGCAAATTTTCTGTTATCAATAGCAAGATAAAACAAAACACCATTTCGTAAATCTGTTTTATTCATCTTTAGTTTATTAAAAACAGTAGCTGCAACATCCAACACATCTCCTTTGCAATCATCATCTATATGCACACGCACTTCGCCCGAAGTTGCGTTTTCGGCATCAGCAATGGCTTTTTGAATGGAAAGCTGTTGTTCCTTAGTGAAGAATTTTTTTGCACTCATTATTTAAAACTTAACCTCTGGTGCTTTCTCGGTACCTTCAGCATTTTTAAATGGTGCTCTTTCAGGGAAAGTAGTTTTGTTTAAAAACATACTATTAAAAAAACCAAGTATATGATTGTTGTAATCTTTTACTGATTGATTATAATCTTTACGAGCCACAGCAATGCGGTTTTCTGTGCCTTCCAACTGTGCTTGTAAATCACTAAAGTTTTGTGTGGAGCGAATTTGCGGATACGCTTCAAACGCTAAATTAATAGCAGTATTTATTTTCTTACCCATCATCTCCATATCTTCTGGGCTTTTAGCATTCACAATTCCTGCACGTGCCTCTGTAACAGTTGTTAATATTCCTCTTTCATTTGCGGCAGCTCCTTTTACTGTTGCTACTAATTGAGGTACCAAATCTGCTCTTCGTTGATACGTTGCTCCTACGTCTGCCCATTTTTGGTCAACTGTTTCGCGCAAATTTATTGCTGTGTTATACGTGCCTCTGTAGCTCATAAATAGTATAAATACTAATAGAACTATAACTCCTAATGCGATATATCCTTTTTTCATTTTGTTTTGTTTTTAATTGTTATTATTATTTGTTTGTAAAAGTACTATTAAATTTAATTCAAATTTCTTCTCCCTTCTGGGGAGTCGGGTGGGGCTTAATCTATTAACTCCACGCTGCGTTTTATAAACTTAGTTAATTCTTCGCCCTTTAATAATCCTTGCGAAAGCATTGCTAAATCTATAGTTTGTTTGGTCAATTGTTTTTGTTTATCGGCATCTACTTCATTCAATATTTTTGAAATTAACGGATGATTACTATTAACCACTAAGTTGTGCATATCTGGCATTGAGCCATAAAACTGCATTCCGCCGCCACCCATCGCGCTCATATCTTTCATTCTTCGCATAAATTCGGGTTTGGTAATTATCATTGGTGCATCTTTTTCGCTTAATGATTCAAACACAACCGAAAATTTATCTTTTGTTACAATGCCTTCTACTATTGGTTTTAATGTGTCTTGTTCTTTTTCCGAAAGCTTGCTCGGCATTGCATCTTCTTTCTTAATTATTTTATCAATAGTATCCGCATCCACTCTTATAAAAGAAGTGTTTTCTAACTTCTGCTCTAAATGATTTATATAATGCGAATCAATCGGGCTGTCAAACACTATCACATCATAACCGCGCTCGGTAGCTGTTTCGATGAAGCTATGCTGCTCATCCACGTTGGTTGTATATAAATAAACTACCTTTTTATCTTTATCCGTTTGTGTTGGTTTCACTTTTTCGGCATATTCTTCAAGCGTAGAATACTCGCCAGCAGTGTTTTTTAGCAAGGCAAACTTTTTAGCTTTATCATAAAACTTATCTTCAGATAACATACCGTATTGCACAAACACCTTTATATCTTCCCACTTAGCTTCAAAATCTTTACGGTCGTTTTTAAATATCTCTTCTAATTTATCAGCTACTTTTTTGGTGATGTGAGCCGAAATCTTTTTCACATTACCATCGCTTTGCAAATAACTACGGCTTACATTAAGCGGTATATCAGGCGAATCGATAACGCCTTGTAACAATGCCAAAAAGTCAGGGACAATGTTTTCTACCGAATCGGTTACAAACACTTGGTTACAGTACAATTGTATTTTATCTTTCTGTAATTCGAAACTTCTTTTCAGTTTCGGGAAATACAAAATGCCAGTTAAGTTAAATGGATAATCAACATTCAGATGGATATGAAACAAAGGGTCTTCAAAGTTCATCGGATACAATTCGCGATAAAACTTTTTATAATCTTCGTCCGTTAAATCAGCAGGTTTTTTTGTCCACGCAGGGGTAGGATTGTTGATGATATTATCAACCTCTATCTGTTTATTTTCTTTTTCTTTCCCATCTATTTCTTCTCCTTCCTCGTCCGAAATATCTTCATTAACATACTCTTTTTTTGTTCCAAATTTTATTTCAATAGGCAAAAACTTACAATACTTTTTAAGCAATTCACCTATCCTGTATTCCTCCAAAAACTCTTCCGAATCTTCTGCAATATGCAATATAATATCAGTTCCGTTGGTAGCTTTAGTAGTGTCTTCCATCTTATAATCGGGGCTGCCATCGCATTCCCAATGCACCGCCACAGAACCTTCTTTATGCGATAACGAAACAATCTCCACCGATTTCGCAACCATAAATGAGGAATAAAAACCCAACCCGAAATGCCCAATTATCGCATTCGCTTCTGGTGTTTTGTCCTTGTATTTATTTACAAATTCTTCGGCTCCGCTAAATGCAATTTGAGTAATATATTTTTCTATTTCCTCGCCTGTCATCCCTATTCCATTATCTTTTATGGTAAGGGTTTTGGCTTCTTTATTTATCACTACTTCCACTTGCAACTTGTCCGTACTGGCAGTAGATTCACCAATTGAAGCCAATGTTTTTAACTTTTGTGCAGCATCTACTGCGTTAGAAACTAACTCACGAAGAAATATTTCGTGGTCGGAATAAAGAAATTTTTTAATGATTGGAAAAATATTTTCCGTTTGAACATTTATTTTGCCTTCTGACATACTATTGAAATTTTGAATTTGAAATTTGAAATTTTTTCCACTGCTTTTCAAATGATGTGCCAATGGGAAATTACTGACATAATGGCTGAAAAAAAGTCACCAACATCACTTTATTAAAAATTAATTTTGATGATTTCAGCAATCTTTTCACAAAACAGATACGAGCGATAATTTCTCTTAAAAACAGGGAAAGAGCAAAAA
>CAILDT010000829.1 GCA_903833025.1 uncultured Bacteroidota bacterium
AGGGTAGTTTGTGCGTTTCCACTTGTTTTAAAGGAAAGCATCAAAACGCAAATCAGCATAAAAAATAAGAAACGGTTAGTAATTGTTTTCATAATAATAAGTTTTAGAGGTTTATATTAAGGCAAGATGATAAGAATTTGCGAAAGGTTGCATTGGGGATGCAAGGCAAAGAAAGAAAGGATTTTATTTTATACGCTTCGCTTTACTGAACAACAATTTTCCTGTTTACTAGGTTTTTATTTTCATCCGTTATTTGAACAAAATAAATTCCTTTGGCGTAGTTGCTCATATCTATTGTTAGTTGTTTGTTGCTGGTTGTTTGTTGTTGGATAGTTTCTCCTAAAAGGTTTACTGTTTTTATAATTGTATTCTTTTGCTCTTGCGAAAAAGTAATGGTTGTTTGTGAAGTAAAAGGGTTTGGTGAAATGGTTATCGTTGATTGATTATTGTCTATTGAAGGAACCCCAACACTATAAAACAACTGACAAGCGGAAGTATCTACACAACTACCAAGCGTTACTGCTACTGCATACTGCCCGTTAACAGGCGGAACGTACGTTTGGTTGGTTGCCCCTATTATTGGTTGTAAACCATTAATAGCACAGTTATACCATTGGTATGTTGCGCCAGATTGATTAGAGGTTAATGTATCTGCGGTTTGTGTAACAGCAGTGTTTAGTATGTTTAATACGGTTACAGTTGATACGGCCGTATTATGGCAGCCATACGTATTAGTGCCTGTTACTGTATAAGTACTTGTAGTTGGTGGGCTTGCTGTTGCTGTGTTTACTCCAATTGATGTTGCGCCTGCACTCCAAATATATGTAGCCGCACCATTTGCGGTTATTGTTGCTGTATCTCCTACGCATATTGTTGGGGAAGTAACGGTAACAGGTGGGGTGGGATTAACTGTTACTGAGAATGAAACCGGAGTACCTGGACAATAACCAAATTGGTCGAATGGTGTAATTGTATAGTTTATAGTACAAGGAGAAGTGCCAGTATTAATCAAAACATTATTTATATTTCCTGTCCCATTCGTTGCACCAGTAATGCAAGGAGATGTAGAATGCGAATAAGTTACATAACCGCCTCCGTTGTTAATAGGATAAAGGTTAGGGATGTAAGATAAAGTACTCCCAGAACAAATAGTTTGATTTGAAGGAGGATTTATTGAAGGAGCTACTTCTACATACAAACTAACAAAACCTTGATTTGATATGCAACCATTTAAGGTAATTGTAACTTCAAAAGTATATAAATCTGATGTAAATGGTTGGTTGTTCATAATAAAGGTATTTGTATTTTGGGAGTTCCCAATTGAACCACTAATTCCAAACTCTGTCCAATTATAGCTTGCGCCAGAAACTGCATTCGTGGATAAAGTAATAAATCCTCCACCGCATAAAATATGTTGCGTACTAGTATTTATTAATCCACTTGCACTAACCCAAGCTGAAGGTGCAGGAATACTTGGGCAAATAACCGTCAGCACCGCATTACCACTCACCAATAAATTTCCGCTTCCTCCACAATGATTAGAAATAGTAACGTGATACGTATTCCCATTCATCCCATATACCACAGGATGCGCATAAAACGAATAAATAGAACGATGCCCTAATGTATCAATAGTTGTTTTTACTAATCCCGAAGGACCATACCACCTATACGTAAACGGTGGCGTGCCATTTACGGCAACAGAAAATGAAATAGTATCGTTATTACCTGCTGTAAATGTTTGCGAAAGTGGCTGAATACTTATAGAAACAGGAATACAAATAAGATGTTCGATGTTGGATGTTATTGTATTCGCGCCAGCGCAATTAGTAACTACACAATAATACGTATTGTTACTATCTGCCATTATTAGCGGCGGGGTGTTATAGATATTGGATGCAGAAGCACTGTTAACGGTGCTGTCGGTGAGCACTCCGTTTACATACCAGTAATAATTAAAGGGCGCAGTACCGCCAGCTGTTATATTAAAATGTGCGTGTCCGGGTACGGAATCATTTTGGTTTGTTGGTTGGGTGGTTATGGAAACAGGAACACATTGCGCTTTTAAGGAGAGATGCTGAAACAAGCCTGCCCCGAAGAGGAAAATATAAATGAGATACCGAAACAATTTCGGCATAACTCTTTCGGGGTTCAAAATGACAACAATAGTAATAAGTAAAACTTTTTTCATCATCGTTTTATTTTCTAGTTGCAAAGATAAACTAAATTATATGGGCAGCAATAACAAAAAAATCTCCATTTGCTACCCGATAAAAATGTTGATGTGCGCTATATCTTTGCTGACAAGCTCTTTAAGGTTGCAAATAAGCACTATTAGGTTACTTATAAAGCACATTAGGTTACCTAATATGCGCTATTAGGTTGCTTATAGTCGCTATAAGGTCTCTCATACTCACTGTAAGGTCTCTTTCACTCACTGTAAGGTCTCTCATACTCACTGTAAGGTCTCTTACACTCACTGTAAGGTTGGTTACACTCACTATAAGGTTGGTTACACTCACTGTAAGGTTGGTTACACTCACTGTAAGGTTGGCTACACTCACTATAAGGTTGGTTACACTCAATGTAAGGTTGGCTACACTCACTGTAAGGTTGGTTACACTCAGTGTAGGGTTGGCTAAACTCACTGTAGAGTTAGCTAAACTCAATGTAAGGTTGTTTTGATTTTTCCATTACATTTGTCCGATGAAAAAATCAATATTCAAAATCCTTGCAAAAATCAACAAAGCCATTTTGCCTAAATACCATTACAGAGATTTAACAAAACTCAAGAAATGGGAAAAAGCAATTGTTGGTTACAGGTATTGGGTAACCACTAATTCGTTGGATTAATTTATCATCTATTATTACCACTTGTATAAATTTCTTTTCAATCTCAATAATTATAACTTATTTAGCACTCTGAAAAATCATAAACCATAACTAATTTACAAAGCACTTCAGGTACCGGCTCCCTTCCCCTTTTTTAAGGGGAGGGGCTGGGGGTGAGGTCTAAAAACAAAAGCAATGAAATACAAATTACTACTCGCACTCTTATTAACAACAACCATTGCGTTTGCTCAAAAAGACAAAAGCAAAGACAAACCAAAAGACAAAGAGAAAGACAAAAAGTGGGATGTTGCCAACCCGAAAGGTACATTCAAAGAAGTTGATTTTACTACCAATGAAGGTACGTGGATGAATTTGGATGTTAGTCCTGATGGTAAAACAATTGCATTTGATATGTTAGGCGATATTTACACAATGCCTATAACAGGTGGCGAAGCAAAGGTTTTGCGGAGCGGATTTCCGTTTGAAGTGCAGCCACGTTTTTCTGCTGATGGAAAAAAGATTTGTTTTACATCTGATGCAGGTGGCGGAAACAATATCTGGACAATGAATGCAGACGGCACCGATGCAAAACAAATTACCAAAGAGAGTTTTCGGTTGCTTAACAATCCTATTTTTACACCTGATGGACAGTACATCATAGCACGTAAACATTTTACTTCTACTCGTTCGCTTGGTGCAGGCGAAATGTGGATGTATAATATTTCTGGCGGAGAAGGTTTGCAATTAACGGTAAAGAAAAATTCGCAACAAGATGTAGGTGAGCCGTGCATTTCAAGTGATGGACGTTATGTTTATTACAGCGAAGATATGTATCCAGGAGGAATGTTTTTGTATAACAAAGACCCTAACAAACAAATTTATGTAATAAAAAGATATGATAAACAAACAGGTGAAACAGAAGAAGTAACTGGTGGTCCGGGTGGTGCTTGTCGCCCGCAAATTTCAAGAGACGGCAAAACATTGGCATTTGTAAAACGTGTTCACGAAGCATCTGTTCTTTATTTAAGAAATATGGAAACAGGCGAAGAATACCCTGTTTATGATAAGTTGAGCAAAGACCAGCAGGAAGCTTGGGCAATATTTGGCGTTTATACTAACTTCAATTGGTTGGATTACACACATATTATTATTTGGGCAAATGGAAAAATAATGAATGTGGATATTACTAAAGCAACTGCTAAAGAAATTCCGTTTACTGTAAATGCAAAGCACAAAGTTATTGATGCATTAAAATTCCGTCAGGAAGTGGCACCCGATAAGTTTACAGTAAAAGTTATTCGTAATCTTACAGTAAATCGTGATGAAAAAATTCTGATATTTAATTCCGTTGGTTATCTATGGAAAAAAGATATGCCCGATGGAAAGCCATCAAGATTAACTACTTCCAAAGATTTTGAATTTGAACCTTCGTTTTCTTCCACCATTGATGAAATAGTTTACACCACCTGGAACGATGAAAATATGGGAGCAATTATGAAAATGGATTTAACAGATAAAACACCTTTTAAAATGACTACAGAAAAAGGCATTTATCGTACTCCTCATTTTTCGCCCGACGGAATGAAAGTAGTTTATGTGAAAGAAGACGGCAACGACCATTTGGGTTATACCTTTTGTGTTAATCCGGGAATATATGTTATGGAAAACATTCCGAATTCTCCCGCAAAATTACTTACCAAAGATGGCACTAACCCGCAGTTTTTGGGTAATGATAAAGTTTTATTTCAAACAGACGAAGGAGATAATAAAGTGTATAAAACCATTGATATAAATACCAACGAAATAAAAACTTGTTTTACATCTAAATATGCTACATCAGTTGTCCCAAGCCCAGATGGCAATTGGGTGGCGTTTATCGAATTGTTTAAAGCGTACGTTGTTGCTTTTCCTAAAACGGGTAAACCAATTGATTTATCAGGCAATATGGGAGCAATGCCAGTTGCACAAATTACAAAAGAGGCAGGGCTGAATTTAGTATGGAGCAAGGATAGTAAGCGTATTCACTGGACATACAGCGATGAATACTATACCGATAACTTAAAAGAACGATTTGCATTTCTGGAAGGTGCGCCAGAAAAACTGCCACCAATGGATAGTGTAGGAGTTAAGTTAGGTTTGGAATTACCGATGGATAAACCGAAAGGATACATTGTTTTGAAAGGCGCAAGAATAATTTCGATGAAAGGTGATGAAGTAATTGAAAACGGAACAATAGTTATAAACGATAATAAAATAGAGGCAATCGGCAAGGTAGAAGAAGTGAAAATACCAAGCGACGCTAAGATAATTGACTGCACTGGAAAAACCATTATGCCCGGAATGGTGGATGTTCATTCGCATTTAAGCACGTGGAGATTAGGACCAAGTCCGCAAAAGCAATGGAGTTATTATGCTAATCTTGCCTTTGGAGTTACCACCACTCACGACCCTTCATCAAATTCCGAAATGGTGTTTTCTCAATCAGAGATGGTGAAAGCAGGGTATATGGTAGGACCAAGAATTTATTCTACAGGAACCATTTTATATGGTGCCGAAGGCGATTTTAAAGCAGTAATAAATAGTTATGAAGATGCGCATACAGCAATTGCACGCACAAAAGCGTTTGGTGCTTTCTCTGTAAAGAGTTATAACCAACCACGCAGAGAGCAACGCCAACAGGTAATTGCTGCTGCGCGAGACTTGCAAATAATGGTGGTTCCAGAAGGCGGTTCTACCTTTTTTGATAATATGAGTGAGATATTGGATGGGCATACAGGCATTGAACATAACATCCCCATCTCTGATTTAAGTAATGATGTTATAAAGCTTTGGAGTGGCAGCAAAACGGGCTATACTCCTACTCTTATTGTTTCTTATGGTGCTATCAATGGCGAAGATTATTGGTATCAGAAAACTAATGTTTGGGAAAACAAACGCCTTTTAAATTTCTTTCCTCGTTCTATTATAGATGCTCGTTCGCGCGAACGCCTAATGATTCCTGATGCTGAATACGATTGGGGTTGGATGCAGGTTTCTCGTTCGTGCAAAAAATTAACGGATGCAGGTGTGAAAGTAAATATAGGTTCTCACGGTCAAATACAAGGCATTGGAGCGCATTGGGAATTATGGATGTTGCAAATGGGTGGGTTAACAAATTTACAAGCAATCCGCTGTGCTACTCAAAATGGTGCTGATTATATTGGTATGGGCGACCAAATTGGTTCATTAGAAAAAGGCAAACTTGCTGATTTAATTGTGATGGATAAAAACCCTTTAGAAAATATCCGTAATACCGAAAGTATTAAATACGTTATGGTAAATGGTAGATTGTACGATGCTGAAACAATGAACCAGATAGGAAACTACGATGTAAAACGTACAAAATTTTATTGGGAAAATTCAAAAGGAGCAGGTAGTTTCGGTTGGCATCAAACAACAGAGGACTAAACTTCTTGTTTGATTTTTATTATTAGTTTAAAAAAATGAAGACGTTTTATTTAAAAATTCCATTGTTATTAGTAGTTATTATTGTCGCCTCTTGTAATTTTGCAAGTTATACTCCTGATTGCAAGGGGGCAGGAGGTGGTTCGGTAAAGCTTGAAGTATATGCATTACGTAATGGAATAAATATGCATAATTATACAACACACCGAGATACTGTGTTTGTAAAGTATAACGCTACCACAAATCCAGGAATTAGTACTTCCAATTACAATGTTTATTTTGTTGGGAAGCCAGGAGACGATTTAATACAAGTTACAGGTTTGCAGTGTGGCGATTATTATGTTTGGCGCACCGCTTGGGATAGCGTTACTAACATAGTCCACTATGGCGGAAAATGGGTTGGCTTTGGTGAAACCACAGGAGATAAAGATGTGGAAGTCCCGATGAATTAACAAAATAGTTATTTCATTTCCTTTAAAGCAAGCACTGCTGGCTGAAAATCAGGAGTTATGGAAAGGCAAGCATTAAAATCTACAATTGCTTTTTTTACATTTCCCATTGCTCTATAACAAACACCGCGCGCATAATAAGCTTCCACATATTTCGGTTCTATGTTTATTGCTTGTGTGTATTGGTCAATTGCTTTGGTATTATCTTTCAACCCCATAAAATAAATTACCCCCATATTATAATGCGCATATTTATATTGAGAATCTATTTTTAATAACGAAGTATAGCTTTCAATTGCTCCTTTCCAATTTTCCTCATCCTGCTCATATTTTCCTAAATCATACCACGCTTCGGTACTTCGAGGATTAATCTTCAACGCGTTTTTATAATATTGCGATGCAAGTGGGTTGTGTTTTGCGGCACATAAAAGTCCCAATTGAATATAGGCATTATAATATTGCTGGTCCTGCTCCACTGCCGTTTGCATACTCGAAATAGCTTTTGAAGTATCGCCCAATTCTTTATAATTCATTCCTTTCATAAAATATCCTTTCGCATTGTATTTATCAATCTTCAACGCCATATTTATGTATTCGATTGACTTATCATACTTGCGAACATATAAATACAACTCCGCAAGTTTCATAATAGCATCCACATTTTTATCATCGAGTCGAATACACTTCTCCAAAGCCGCTTTCGATTTACCTGTTTGATTGGCAACAAAATAAATATCGGACAACATTAAATAATATTCTGCTTTGGAAGAATCAATATTCATTGCTTTTTTAATATCAGCTATACTTAAAGCAAAGTCCTTTGTTTCAAAATAATATTTCGCACGCTTATTAAGCAAGTTGGCATTATTAGGATTGGCAAGCAATTGAGCATTTAGTTGTTTTAATGCTTCAGGAGTTTTTACCATAACGGAATCGGCAGTTTTTGTATCAACTGATTTTTTATCATTCCTGCAAGAAGTAAGAAAAGCAATAGAAATAACAATTGTAAAAATGATTCTTATCTTCATTTCAATTTTATTTACTCAAGTACAAATTACGTTCAGAATAAATAGTATGAAAATATTCATCTGTTAAAT
>CAILDT010000830.1 GCA_903833025.1 uncultured Bacteroidota bacterium
ATGGATAGACTATAACATAGATAAAAAATTGTTTCGTTTGTTGTTAAATAGTCGCCACAATGTATTAAATAACCAGCTTGTTCCACTTCCAAAAGCCCATCAAATTCTTTAAGACAAAAGATTTCTGTTTTCATAATTATTGGTTTTTATTGATTTGTTATTGGTTATTACTCTTATTCAATTGATTTTATTGCTATTAAAATTGGTTTTTGGTTAAAGCATATTGTTTTTAATCTAAAGCTAACAGCTTCCGAATCGGTTCTCTTCTCTTTTTATCCAAAGTTGATTTCTTTTCCGTTAAAGTTGTTCATCTTTCAACTAAAGTTGATTGACTTTCAACCAAAGATGACCATCTTTTGATAAAACTTGTTCATCTTTCAGGTAAAGCTGTTCGTCTTTTAGGCAAAGTTGACCATCTTTCAAACAAAGTTGTTCATCTTTTGATAAAAAGCAATCAACTTTGAATAAAAACCAATGTGTTTCGATAAATTAGTAATTAACCTGCGACAAATGTTAATTGCTTTCAAAAGAAAGAGAGAGCGTATTGGCAAGAAAGACATTGCTCCCGATTAATTTTAAATACTATTTGGTTGTAAAGATATAAATAAATACGAAGAACTAATTAAATGTTATTACACTTCCTCCCAATCACCACCCTTTTTTATCAGCTCTATTAAAGCATCCACAGCGTTTCGGAGTTTACATTTCGTTCCACCACTTCCTTGCCTTTATACAAAGTTATTTTGCCAATACCTTTGCCTACATAGCCATAATCAACATCAGCCATCTCACCCGGCTCATTAACTATGCAACCCATAATACAACGCTTAACCCCGCGCCTATTGGTGTGAAATGTGCTTGCCATAACTGTTGAATACTGCGGTCACGTTTTATAGCACTAATCCAACACTTATTTTGTATCATTTATCTTGTTAATTTGGTAATTTGGATTGGTATTGGTTACTTTGTTCAACTTTATTTTTAATCTTTATCTAATCTAATCAAAATGAAAAAAATTATTACAAAAACAATGGTGGTTGCAGCGGTTTTTATTGCTGCGTTTAATTCCACTGCTTTGCTTGGGCAGTCTGTTTTTACGGGTGCGGCGGCAGAAAAAATGATTGCTGGGGCTAATGTTATCAGGATGAATGAAAATTCGAAAGTGCCGGAATTTGTGCAGTTTAAGAGTGGTAGCGAGTTGGAGTTTGGTGCGTTTGAGGGTTGGCTTAAAAGCACTTTTAAGGCGCAGGGTAATGTGGGGTTGAAGTTGCTAAGTACCGAAAATGATAAGTTGGGTATGGTGCATTATAGGTTTCAGGAAACGGTGAATGGATTGCCTGTGGTGGCTACAATGTATATTGTGCATACTAAAAATGGTAAGGTGGTTAGTGTAAATGGTAGTGCTTTTGATAAGTTGGAAGGTGTTGCTACAGCTGCCGGAATGACTGAAGATGCTGCGCTGGTAATAGCTTTAAAATATATGAATGCGGAGAAATACAGCTGGCAATCTCCGAATCGCGAAGCGCAAATAAAACAAATAACTAACAACCCAAATGCTACTTGGTTTCCTAGTGCCGAGTTGGTGTACGCATCGCCGAAAGGCAATTTGAAGGCTTCGCAATATCATCTTGCTTATAAATTTGACATTTATGCTGATAAGCCACTAAAGCGCAGTTATGTTTATGTAGATGCAGTTACAGGCGATATTATTTTAGATCAAAACAGGATTGAAAATATTAATACCCCTGCTGTTGCTTATACTGTGTATAGTGGGCATCGCGACATAATGACGGATAGTAATGCAGGTACTTATAGATTACAAGAGACGAACAGGGGATTGGGTTGTAATTTGCAGACATATAATAATTTGACGGCAGCGAATCCGGCTGGTACTACTGATTTTACGAATGCTACTACTACTTGGAATAATGTGAATGCTGCTTTGGACCAGTATGCTACTGATGCGCATTTTGGGGCAGAAAAGACGTATGATTTTTATGATTCTATATGTGGAAGAAACAGTATTGATGGGGCTGGATATGGGTTGGTTTCTTTTGTGCACGTGGATGTTAATTTGGTAAATGCTTTTTGGGACGGACAAGAGATGAGCTATGGTGATGGAGATGCAACTTACACACCGCTTACAACACTTGATATTGCAGGGCACGAAATAACACACGGCTTAACACAGTTTACATCTAACCTCGGCAATGTGCCCGAAGGAGGGGCGATGAATGAGGGTTTTAGTGATTGTATGGGAAATAGTATTAGGCATTTCGCATTGCATTCGACTACAATAGATTGGTTGATTGGTGATTTGATTGGTGGTACACCTTTTAGGGATATGGCGGTGCCACATAATACGCAGAATCCTGATACTTATTTAGGTCAGTATTGGGATGCGGTAAATCAGGAAGTACATCAGAATTCCACTATTATTAGTCATAGTTATTACTTGTGTTGTATGGGCGGCAGTGGTACTAATGACAATAGCAACGCTTATAATGTAACTGCAATAGGGATAGATGAGGCGGAGTTAATTTGGTTTAGAATGAATACTGTTTATTTAACTCCTAATTCGGCTTATGCAGATGCGAGAACGTATGCAATACAAGCTGCTGTTGATTTATATGGTGGTTGTTCGCCTGAAGTAATTACTGTTACCAACGCTTGGTATGCAGTAGGTGTGGGTGCAGCGTTTGTGGCAGCACCTCCTGTGGTTAGCTTTGCGGCTACTCCTTCGAGTTATTGCAGTTTGCCTGCTAATGTAACATTTAGCAATACTACTACTAATGGCGGTAACTACACTTGGCATTTTGGTGATGGGACAACAGGAACAGGTCAAAACCCAACGCATACTTATACTACAGCAGGAACGTATTCGGTAAAACTTACTGCATTAAGTGCTTGTGGAACAGATTCTTTGGTACATTCAAATTTAATAGTAATTAATCCACCAACTTCGCCAACGGCAACATCGCCGGTAACGGTTACTTGTGGTAACACAGCAACATTAGCAGCAGCCGGAGCAGGAACGCTTAATTGGTATAGCACTTCGGGAGGGGGTACTGCGCTTGGCACTGGCACTACATTTACTACACCTGCAATAAACGCGAATACTACTTATTATGTTTCATCAGCAATTACACAAGCAAATGTGTATGATACACCTGTGGATAATACACTTGGAGCAGGCGGAAATAATACGTTTGCGCATTATGAGGTGTTTGATGTAAATCAACCTTGTACATTAGTTTCTGTGTTGGTATATGCTATGAATGCGGGAAACAGGACAATTACTTTAAGTAATTCGGGAGGTACAGTGCTACAAACAGCGACCATAAATATACCAAACGGACAAAGTAGGATTACATTAAATTTTCCAATGACTGTGGGAACAAATTATCAGTTGGGTTGTACAACGGGGACACCTAATTTATATCGTAATTCGGCAGGTGCGAGTTATCCTTATACTGATGCGGATGGATTGGTAACAATAACAGGAAATGATGTACCCGACCCTGCGCGTTATTATTTCTTTTATGATTGGGAATTAACTCCACAACCGTGTACAAGTGCTGCTGTGCCTGTTAATGTGGTGCTAAATGGCGGTCCGGTGGCATCGTTTACCTACACACAAAACAGTACAACATTTACGTTCACTAATACTTCTACTGCTTCTAGTACTTGGGTGTGGAATTTCGGAGATGGAAGTGCAACAACTACTACTCAAAGCCCTGTGCATACTTATACAACAAATGGAACTTATACAGTTACATTACATTCGTTCAATGGCGTTTGTAATGATAGTATTACTCAAATTATTTCTATTACTACTGTTGGTATTACTGATTTTAGTGCACAAACCCTAATGAGCTTGTACCCTAATCCCACCAATGGAAGTTTTACTTTAGAATTAAACCTTGTGCAAAATGATAAGGCAGAAGTAAAAGTGATGAATGCTATGGGACAAATAGTTGTTGATGAAAACCATAATTTTGCTTCAGGCAAAAATGTGTTACCTGTTGATATAAGTACTATTGCAAAAGGAGTTTATTTTGTGCAGTTAAAAACATCATCTACTATTATTACAAAGCGAATTGTTTTGGAATAATGACCTCACCCCCTGCCCCTCTCCTAAAAAAGGAGAGGGGTGCCAAGGTGTGACGATAGTTTCCGAAGAGTTGTTATATAAATAAAAAACCTCCTTACTAAAAAAGTAAGGAGGTTTTTTTATTAAAATCAATTTGAGATTAAACCTTTATCTCGTCTTCGTTTTTATTGAGGAAATGATATTCTAAAAAATTGTATGATGAGACTGCTTTTACATTTAGTTTCTTACCGTATTTCTTGCTCCACTTTTTGCGTAATGAAGTAAAGAACCCTCTTGTAATATATGCTTCCAAATATGGGTGCACGCAAAGGGTAACACCGCTTTCGTTTTGCTCCTTTAAAATATAACGTACATTGTTTTCTATTTCATCCATCAATAAAATGCTTGCTTGTATTTCGCCGCTTCCACCACATGTTGGGCATTTCTCCACAGTAACAATATTCATTTCCGGACGTACACGTTGTCTGGTAATTTGTATCAGCCCGAATTTGCTTGGAGGTAAGATGTTGTGCTTTGCTCGGTCTTTCGCCATTTCGTCGCGCACTTTCTCAAACAATAACTTACGGTTTTCGGCATTATGTAAATCAATAAAATCGACAACGATAATTCCGCCCATATCTCTCAACCTTAACTGACGAGCAACTTCCACAGCAGCTTCCAGGTTTATCTCAAAAGCATTTGCTTCTTGTGTGTTATCTGATTTGGCACGGTTACCACTGTTTACATCTATTACGTGCATCGCCTCGGTATGCTCCACAATTAAGTATCCCCCAGATTTCATTGTTACCGTTTTGCCAAACAAAGCTTTAATCTGCCTGTCCACCCCAAAATTATCGAAGATGGGAACATTACCTTTATATAGCTTTAGTATTTTCTCTTTATCTGGAGCAATGGTTTGCAAATACGATTTTGTTTCTTCGTACAACACTTCATCATTAATATGAATACTGTTGAAACTTGCATTCAATAAATCACGAAGTATGGCAGAAGTTCTGTCGATTTCCCCTAATACTTTCTGCGGAGGTTGAGCAGTTTTTAATGCTTGAAAACATTTTTCCCACTTTGCAATAAGGTCGTTTAAATCAGCATCCAAATCGGCTACCGATTTACCTTCCGCAACAGTACGAATAATAACCCCAAAGTTTTTTGGTTTGATGCTAGACAGTAATCTTTTTAATCTTGTTTTCTCTTCGGTAGTTTTTATTTTTTGAGAAACAGAAATTTTATCTGAAAAAGGAATAAGAACAATGTATCTGCCGGCTAAAGAAATTTCGGTGGTAATCCTCGGACCTTTTGTTGAGATTGGTTCCTTTGCAATTTGAATAAGTATTTGCTGATTTGAGTTAATGATAGTTCCTATTTTACCATCCTTAGGAATATCGTTTTCCAACTTAAAATACATTAAATTGGAGGTAGTTTGTTTATCCGTTTGCACCAGTTTGGTGTACTTGTTAAACGAGTTTGCTTGCGGACCTAAGTCCAAATAATGCAGAAAAGCATCTTTTTCGTATCCTACATCCACAAAGGCGGCATTCAAACCGGGCATCACTTTTTTTACCCGTCCTAAGTATATGTCGCCAACCGAAAAGTTATTGTTGCTTTTTTCACGATTAAGTTCTACTAATCGTTTGTCGTTTAATAGTGCAATAACAACTTCGGAGGGAGTGGAATCAATAATTAATTCGTTGTTCACTCTAAAGTTTTTTATATATGTACAATCATCCCTTCTCTCGCTTTCGTAGAACGAAGATGACTGTTTGATTTTTTAAAAGCTGTTTAGCTTTATGATGAAGACAAACTTATATGCGCAAATAATCAGAATGAGGCAGAGCCATTCTGATTTAAAATACTATAAAACGCACATAAGTATAATTCCGCTAGTGCGGAATTATTTTTTCTTATGTCTGTTTTTTCTCAAACGTTTTTTACGTTTATGAGTAGCCATTTTATGGCGTTTTCTTTTTTTACCGCTTGGCATTTTTTATTATTTATAATTATTAATACTGAATTCTCTACTTATAATACTTCTATTACTTTTCTTTTAACTTATTAATGTAATCTTGTGTTTCCTGTTTTGCTGTTACATCATCAATAAGCGACATATATTTTTCTAAACATTCAATTGCTTTGTCTTTATCCCCTTTTTGTTCGTAAGCATTTTCGAGATGCAAATACGCTTCGGTGAAATCAGGTTTAATAGCCAGCACCTTTGCAAACCGTTTTATTGCCCTATCCCACTGCCCTGATTTTTCGGAAAAGAAAGCGAAATTTAATTGCAGATTCACATTGTTCGAATCTGTTTTTTCTACTTCCTTCAAAAGTCCTATTCCTTTCATCGGTTCAGAACTACCTTCTACATAACAAGCACCGAGATTAATCTTTGCTTCAATGTTTTTAGGATTGAGTTCCAACGTTTTTTCAAAACATTCCATTGCTTTACTAAAAAGCAAAGGTTTGTCGGGTTCTTTTGCGAAGCGAGTTGCGGCATAATACCTGTTTCCTGCTTCGCTCCAGTTTACTTCGTTTGGCGATGCTATGGCTGCCTGCTCCATATAATAGGAAGCAACGGCAGGTTGTCGCAAACTATCCCATTGATTAATAATGTTCTCAAAAGCAGTTTTTTTGTCGGGAGAAGATTTTGTTGCTTCCTCCAATTTATCTATTTCCTTTTTTTGTGAAACAGATAATGTTGCTTTTGCACTCTCAATCAAACTTAACATTCCAGCACTATTTGGACTAGAATGTTCGGATGATTTGGCTTCTTCCTTTTTAGGGATTGAAGTTTTTGCTAATAATAAAAGAACGAATATAACTAATGCGCCTGCAATTACTAAAAGTTGCTTTTTGTTTACCGGCTCCATTGTAAAATAAATTAAGGGTTTGTAAATCCTTAATTCTTATTTATAAATCTTTTTTCTTACTTCTCCAGTGATTATCGTACGCCCTGTTTTCTTTTTTCTTTGCTTTCTTCACTTTATCAGCAAAAGGTTTTGCTGGTTTAAATAACGGTTTGCAATGAGGAGGAATAAGTACAGTAGTATTTGCTGTAATGTTTCTCGCTAATTTTTCAGCACGTTTTTTTACCACAAAAGTCCCGAAACCTCTCAAATAAACATCTTCTCCGTCTATCATCGTATCTTTTACTACTTTCATAAATGATTCAACTGTTGCTTGTACAGCAACCTTCTCCATTCCAGTTATTTTGGCAATTTCATTTATTAATCCTGCTTTTGTCATTTTGTATTAATTTGTTTAAAATCAGATAATTGTTCGTCTTTTTTTTATTTGGGGATGCAAATATAGTATTTTAACTGATATGCAAACTTTTTAATTGTACTTTAGACTTTTTATTTAACCTTTATTAATCCTTAATGAATTCATTTTAAAATATTATAATCAATTGGTACAACAATAATAAGCGCGATTTGCCTTGGCGAAATACTCGTGATGCCTATCTTATATGGCTTTCTGAAATCATATTGCAACAAACACGTGTAGAACAAGGAATGAGTTATTATTTAAAATTCGCAAAGAATTTTCCTACTGTAAAACATCTGGCGAAAGCTGATAATGATGAGGTGATGAAGCTTTGGCAGGGATTAGGATATTACTCCAGAGCAAGAAACCTCCATACAACCGCGAAAATTATTACAGAAAAACACAAAGGTAAATTCCCGAATGAATATGCTGATATACTTTCACTTAAAGGTATTGGTGAATATACTGCCGCAGCTATTGCTTCGTTTGCTTTTGATAAACCATTTGCCGTTGTGGATGGTAATGTATATAGAGTATTAGCTCGCGTGTTTGGTATTGAAACCCCTATTGATTCTTCACAAGGCAAAAAGGAATTTTATGCTTTAGCGAATGAATTGCTTGATAAAAAAAATCCAGCGGTACATAACCAAGCAATTATGGAATTCGGTGCTATACAATGTAAACCTGTTTCGCCAAATTGTAATGCTTGTCCTCTAAATACAATTTGTTTTGCTTTCGCGAAAAAGCAGATTAACGAATTACCTGTTAAAGCTAAAACTACTAAAGTAAGAAATAGATACTTTAATTATATTGTGTTGCATTATAAAGGTACTACCTTAATTAAAAAGCGAACGGGAAAAGATATTTGGACTAACCTTTATGATTTTCCTCTTTTAGAAACTGAAAAAGAATTTTCGGAAGAAGCATTTTTATCTTCCGAAGAATGGAAAAAGTTTATGGGTAAAACTAAATATACTATTACGGCCGTTTCCAAAACTTACAAACACGTATTAAGTCACCAGAAAATATATGCTCGTTTTTGGATGATTGATTGTAAATCTCCCTTCGG
>CAILDT010000831.1 GCA_903833025.1 uncultured Bacteroidota bacterium
AGAGAAGCTTCGCTTCTCAACTACTAAGTTCTCAGGTAGCTTTGCTAACTGAGAACTTTGGTCAGATGTGAGCGTTTTGATCCAATCCTCGTGATTTTTCCGGCAGTTTTCCAAATATTCCAATGTAATGTTCTCTTCACCAGGTCGGGCCCTTTTTTTAATTCGTTCAATATTCGTTTTCACATCTGTATTTAAATAAATAATTGCATCTACCGGTATTAATTCCATTTTTTCATAAAACATTAGTAAAATCTGAAAGTTGACCTCATCAATGATTCCACTTTCTCGCAACATTTTTGCAAATATTGCACAACTGGATTCCATAGACCGTTCACAAATAATAACAGTATTTTCATCAGCATCTTTTATTGCATCTACTAAACGTTGATGAAACGTAATATAAGCCATTATTTGAAATGGCAATGCGTACTTTTCGGGTTCTCTATAATATTTTTGAAGAATGTTCTCCTCGCTATCCCGAACAGAATTCCAAATATCAAGTGGTTCTCGTAAAAACACGCATTTTTTTTCATCGATACCTCGCTCTTCTAAACGTCTAATAAGTGTCGTTTTTCCTGAACCAATGTTCCCTTCGATTGACACAATGTATGGACGTCTCATTATTATAGTAGTATGATTGGTATTTTATCTGCATAAAATAAAATATCAATTTTTCCGTAAAAAACATAAAACAATTCATAGGATATTATAATAACTATGACGAATAAAAAAGGAATTATTATAGCTATATTGGAACGTTATGAAGAACTTCTTATCTATAACATCAATATTTTACGAACCAACATTGGTTGTGATCTTCCGATCGAGCTTTGGCAAATTGGTCAGGAAGTTAGCAACAAAGCCCAGGATTTTTTAGAATATAAAGAAGTCGAATGGAATCTGACATTTAAAAATGTCAAGGATTATACCAAGGATCCTGAACATTGGCGCGGATACCAGATTAAAGCATTTATTATGAAGCACACATCGTTTGACGAGGCCGTTTTACTCGATTGCGATAGTTTTTTTCTGCAAAATCCCGAACAAGGTTTTGTCGACCCGGAATATGTGCGAACAGGAACTTTCTTCTTCAAAGACTTTTTAAGACACAACCCTAAATCTCCAGAGGAAGAAGAAGCTAGAAAGCGATGGTTTCGCAAAATGATGCCATTCCCCTCCCCATATTTACCGAAAGAATGTTATTATTTGTACGACTTACCCTTTACTGCACAACAGTATTGGTTTTATCAGGAATCAGGAATGGTTTATTTAAATAGAAAAAAACATCCAAAAGTCGTCGATAAAATTTACGAATTAAATAACAATCACAAAGAAACTTATAAATATGTTCACGGAGATAAAGAAACATTCTGGATAGCTTGTTTGCTATGTAACGTTCCATTTTATATGAACCAAATTCCTGGAGTTAATTTATATCCTGATATCGAAAAACCTATGTCGTATCTAGAAAAATTAGGTCCTGCTTTCACACATCTATATATTAAAGATGAAAACGTTTTTTTATATTACTCACAAAAGGCATATCCCGATGTTAGTAAAATCACGAAAGATGATATTTTAAGACAATTATCTTAGGCAGGGAACCGTAGGTTCCCTGTTCTGAAAATTTTCATATTTATAAATGTTCTGTTCGCTCCATAAATCCCCATAATTTTTTTCTTTCCTATTCTTGGTTTGTTCTATCACCAATGTTTCGTCTTTTATTAAAATTGCTTTGTCATAATTTTCCCGTTCTCTAGAAATAATTAATATTGCCTTATCTGGATTAGGTGAATTTGGATGGATAGTAAATTCAAAATCAAAGTTTTTCATTTCATCTTCGGTAAACATTTTTTTCAATAACAATGGTCCAGTGGGTTCCAGAGAACTTTCACCATAATATTTTTCGTTCACATTTTTAACTATTTGATTAATAGCATTTAATATCTTAGGATTACCTTTTTTACATACCATAAACCCGTTACATACCCCTCCACCAGTTGTATTAAAATCTCTCACAAAATATTCTTTATTAGTAACATCAACTAATTTAAATCCATTTATTGGCTTCATTTTAGCGTCTAAGTAAACACCCCCCTTTTCATAAAGGATGCAATATCTCATTAAATCGGCTTTAAACGCACCTGGTATAATTTTATTGTAAGCTTTTTGTACATCCTCCTCAAAGTAATCTTCTAAAAATTGTATACAATCATTTTTATCATACATTTCACATTTGAAACCTGGGTTCTCATTTTTAATATTTTCAAAGTTATTTTTAATTTTAACATTTTTTCTTGAATTCACTTAAAAACACAAAAATATTAAA
>CAILDT010000832.1 GCA_903833025.1 uncultured Bacteroidota bacterium
CCGCTACGCGAAATGAAACACCAAATATTACTTACTAAGTGCGCCTTAGGCAGTCGGTGTGCCGCACTCACGTTTTTCATCACTAAATCAAACAACAAAAGCCCAAAATAAGTCTTTTTAAGATGCAACAACTCTTAACAATTACTTAACAGAAAAGAATTATTCACTTATTACGAGCCCTCTACTTTTGCAAACAAAAAATGATGCCAATAAAAAAGATATTAATAGTGGACGACGAACCGGATATTCTGGAGTTCCTTTCCTATAATTTTCGTAAAAAGGAGTTTGAAGTAGTAATTGCAAACAATGGTGTGGAAGGTACCAAAATGGCGGAGCAGGAAATGCCTGACCTTATCATATCAGATATTTTGATGCCCGAAATGGATGGGATTGAAATGTGCAAACAAATAAAAACAATAGAACTGTTAAATGCTATTCCTTTTATTTTTCTTACTGCCGTAAGCGATGATTATAAAGTGCTGTATGCTATGACTTCAGGGGCTAATCAATATGTATCGAAACCTGTTAAGTTCGATTATTTACTTACCCTTGTAAATGATATGTTGGAAGAAAAAAGAAAAGCGGGGTAGTTTATAGCGCGCTAATATCGCCAATCCACGCCTTTAGCAGCACCAATTCGTCTTTCCCAATTACTTGTATATCTATTAGTTTTTCGTAACAGATAATTAAATTATCGCAAATGTTTTCTTGCCCTGCCTTTAAATTAAGTGCTTGCAGCTCTTTACATATTTTAAGATTATTGGTATAACCAGGTATTTCATCTTCAAAATCTTTCATCAAATTATGCTCGTTGCGCTCCTGCCACACAGTGCTTTCGTGATACAAAACACTCCAACCACATTCCCAAGCAATACGTTGCGCCACATAACTGCGCCATATATCCGTCATCCTGAAACTGCAATACGAGGGCAGATACATCAGAGGAAATGCTTCTTTAAACCAATATGTATTTTGAGAATTAAACGGACTCCAGGCATTTTTGCCCAACGCAATCTTCGTTTTTATTTCAAATGAAAGTGGCAACGGATATGTTAACCGATACACCGCATCCACATCAGGGTTTTCGTCTGCCAGCCCTTGTTGAATAGGGCAATTAATGGCATCCAACTTTAATGTATTAATATCTATTTGTTGTTTTTGCAATTCCTCTAACGGATAACCTCTTGCCCAAATAAATTTATTAGTAAAATAATGATAAATGTTAACCCAGCCAGTGTTTTCGAAACCATAACTTTTTACTTCCCGTTGTTTCGCATCCCAAAATTCTTCTCTCGGAATATTATCATCATCCGTTTCTACTAATTCAGTTGCACCGTTTTTTATTGCTAATAAATACCCTAAATTTTTTCTTGAATAATGTTTTGTAGGAGTAATTTTTGCCAAATGAAAAGGCAATGATTGCTGACGGTCCACACTCCAGAAATCGCAACCTTCTAAATTAAAAGTTGCAGGAGATTTAGTATCGCCTATAACTATAAAGTTTAGATTACGTTTTTTACATTCCTCCGAAAACTGCTTTAGAATAGGGTGTTTGTCGTTGGCTATTGATGTGATGATTAATGATTTTGACATACTATTTATAACGTTGGTTTTTTCCCTCTCAACCGTAAGAAGAAATAATAAAATAAAGTTTGATATGCATTCTTAATAGCATTCTTCGAAACTCTTGGCGATGGTGCCTGATAGTGAATAGGCACTTCAAAGTTTCTTCGCTTGCGCAAAAGATAACGCAACTCTGTTTGATAAAAATGAGCTTTGGATTTAAAATCGTGTTCAATTATTTTAGCAACCACATCTCTATGAAACCCTTGATAACCCGACGTCATATCGCGAAGTTTGGTACCTAATAAAACATTTGCAAGCACAGTTCCTGTTTTAGAAAGCATTCTTCTTTTAAAAGGCGAATCGCCCATAGAACCTCCATTAATAAAGCGGCTACCAAATGCACATTCGTTCCCTTCGTTCAATACACGAAGAAACATTGGTATAGCACGCGGGTCGTGAGATAAACCTGCATCCATTTCAATAATTAAATCGTGACCAGCTTCATACGCCACTCTTAATCCTTTAACATAAGCGTCCACCACATTGCGGTTTTCCGGCGACCAAACAGTTACATAACGCGAATCTTTTGCGCTTAATTCGTTACACAGTTCAAGTGTTCTATCTTTGGATGCTTTGTCAATAATAAAATAAACATTGCCTGGGTGCAACTCGTTTATCACAAAATTAAGCATCTCAATAAATGGCTTAAAGTCTGCTTCTTCATTTGCCAACGGTATTACTATCGCCCACTTTTTATAATAAAACATTGTTGTTGTTTGTTAATAATTTTTTATTTCGGATGGCAAATTTATACTTTTTTACTTAGCAACGCATCGGTAAATGCCTTTTCTCTTTCCTTATCATCATTATGTTTGAAGTAATAATTAGAGAAATTATTGTAATCCGTTTTAAGTTTATCATAAAGCATACGAGGTAATTTTGTTTGAATATAATTATCTAAATATGCCTGAAAGTCGGTGTATTGGAAGTTATCACCTAGTTTTGCTTTTAGCTGAGCGATGAGTTTAGTGTTATACGTTAATATCTCGGTATGTATTTGAAACGGGTACGACACCGCAATTATATTCGCATAGCGGAAAGTATCTTTAGTAACTGGGCGGGCGTGAATAAAGAAACAGAAATTAATATCTTTGCTTTCAAAGTATTCAATACTGCCGTGCTTTTCGTGTCCTATTCGTTCTCTATGTTCTATTTTTGAATGTGCAATCAACGTATCTGTCAACCCGTGAAACTCTTGTATATAGCTGAAGTTTGCATAATAACCCATACACGCTTGTCCGCCTTTTATAAGCATTCGGGCATCTATGCCTTCAAAACAATCGCGGATAGTTTTACCTGTTTTTATTTCATCTGCTACGGGGTAATAACTGGTGTAAACAAATCGCTCGTCCGACACATCGCCGCTCCACGTAATCATTTCATTCCCCTTTTTATCGTATTGTATGTTGCCTTGTTTGTCCAATGTTCTTGGAAACAAATCCATCCGCAGCGAATATTCCAAGCCACTTGCCAATACTAAAACAGCAAGCACAATATTTAATCGTTTTTGTTTTACCAGTTTGAAAATAGAATAGAAAACAATAAAATAAATAAACGGAGCGATAGGAATTATAAAACGTGCATACATAAAATCGCCACCTACTTTAGCAACAAAGAATATTAAATAAAGAATAACAATTTTTACACTTACTATATATGCGCAGTTCCATTTGTCTTGCAGAAACTCTTTTAAGTTATTTCTAAAGTTGTTTTTTACTAACGGGAAGATAATAAACAACGGCAACACAAATATTAAGAACGATATAAAGTGTGGTTTAAAATAAAGCAAGATATAATCAAACCCTTTGCTGTAAAAACTTTCGTTACCGAGTTTATCGTAGTATGTATTCGGGAAAATAAATCCATAGTAATTATATCTCCATAAAAAGTAAGGAACATAAATTACAATAATGGCAAGGTTTAAAAACAAGGTAGATTTAACTATCGAAACTAACTGTTCTCTGCTAAATAATTTATTACAAACAAATAATATGTTTGCCAAAAGCACTATCAACAAAGTATCGGGGCGAGTCATTAAGGCAAGACAAAGAAACAACCCTGCAACAATATATTTTTTTGTTTCCTTCATCTCCGAGAAAAAGAAAACATAAAACGAACAACATAATAAGAAACTAAAGAACGAAGTTTCTAACCCCGAAGTAGCCCACGTATTGTAATCGTAATTAAAAGCAAGTGCTAATGTAATAAATGGAAGTATAAATACTTTGTTACGATTTGATATTTTAAAAGTAATTATAGAAAACAAAATGAGTGTGCCAACTGATGATAACACACCAAGCACTTGCACAGTGTTTATAGGGTCGCGCTTCATCCAAGTAAACAAACTAATGAGCATTATCCACAGAAAATCAGTGAAGCCCTCCACCCGTTCGCCTTTGTTATATACTAACCCGTTACCTGCAAGTAGATTTTGTACATACCGTAATCCAATAAATATATCGTCGCCAAGCCATCGTAATTGGTAAGAACAAACAATACTAACTATTATAGCTATTGCCGAAATGCCTATAAAGAGGTTTTTATTACCTGATGTTACAGGTGCAATTGGTTGTTTTACTTTAGTTGTAGCTTTCGCAGCCATAAAGGTTTTTTTAAATAGGTTTCAAAAGTAATGAAAAAAGGGAGTTGTAAGTATAACATACTAAATAAAAAGCATCCCAACTTCGCAACATTGGCAACCAACCTCGAAACTGAATAGTAGGTGTTTAAATTCATATTATTTTTGCTTCGATTTAAAACAATTAACTAATATAATTTACTTATGAAACATTCATTAAAAACAAATCTTTTTTATGTAGCAATCATTTTTTTTGCAACGCTTTCAACAAATAAAGCATTTGCACAATACAACACACTTTGGATACCTGATACACTATCAGGCACTCATTTTAATCTCAACCTTGTAGATACTTTAGATCAGTTGAGAACCGGTAATCAAACTATAACCGAAGGAGTTAACAACAAGTTTTGGGGCCCTACTTTGTTTTTTAATCAGGGTGATACTGTTCATATGAATGTTCATAGTTTTTTGAACGATTCAACAACAATTCACTGGCACGGTATGCATTTGCCGGCTGTTATGGATGGTGGTCCACATCAGGTAATACCGCCAGGTACAATATGGCAGCCCTATTGGAAAGTAACTAATAATGCTGCTACCTATTGGTATCATCCGCATTTGCATATGATGACGCAAGAGCAGATTAGCAAAGGGCTTGGTGGTTTTATTATTGTTAGAGACCCTCAAGAAGCTGCTTTAGCATTGCCAAGAACTTATGGTGTTGATGATATTCCGTTGGCATTAACAAGCAGAAGATATGATGCTTCCAACGCATTTGTTACCACTAATTGTTCCTACGGAGATTATATGCTTACCAATGGTACGCCCAATGCGCAAGTAAGTTTGCCCAAACAATTTGTACGATTACGTATTTTAAATGCCGAAATGGAAAGAGCTTTTAATTTAGGATTTAGTGACAACCGAACTTTTTACATTATTGCTACTGACGGAGGATTAGTAAATACGCCTATTCCCGTTACAAGAGCAATAATTGCAGTGGGAGAACGTATAGAAATTTTGGTTAATTTAACTGCCGATGCAGTAGGTTCAAGTTTAGATTTAGATGCTTATAATTCTGGTTTTAGTTTAGGGTTTCCTGGCGGAGAACCTGCTACAAGCGGACAGTTTGGTAGTTTATTAAACAATACTACGTTTAGTGTGTTACATATTAATGTGGTTGCTGCAACAGGAAATCCGATAACTACAATGCCTGCAACGCTTGCAAGCAATACGTATTGGACTGCTGCCGATGCTACCGTTAACCGAACAGTTACTGTTACTAACGGACAACCTGCAGGGCTTCCGTTTGATTTTGATAATACCCCTTTTGCAATGACTACAATTAACCATACAGTGCCTTTAAACAATATTGAAGCGTGGACAATAACTAACAACAATGTTTTCGGACACGCTTTTCATATACACGATGTTGAATTCAAATTGATTTCCAGAAGCACAGGTTCGGTAGCTACTTATGAAGAAGGGTGGAAAGATGTGCTTTATTTGCCCAAAGGGTCGTCGGCTACGTTTGTTGCCAAGTTTTCCGATTATTCCGATTCTATACATCCATTTATGTATCACTGCCATTTTTCTCCTCACGAAGATGGAGGTATGATGGGACAATTTGTGGTGGTAGGTAATAATTCAACTAGCGGAACTAATGAAATTAATGATGCAAATTATGATTATTCGCTCTTCCCAAATCCGGCAACTAACAGGTTGTATGTAAACTTTTCTGCACCCGATGTGCAAGCATATTATGTAAAAATTAATAACCTCCTTGGCAGAACTATATATATGCTCCCTCGTCCGCAATTGCAAAATGGTATTGACATCAGCCACTTGGCTGCCGGAGTTTATGTTATGGAATTAACAGATGAAAAAACAAAAGCGGTAACCACAAAAAGGTTTATAAAACAGTAACCCAATATGAAATCAATAATTGATAAATCCTTTTTTGTCGCTGTTTTTTTAGTCTCAATATTATTTTATAGTTTTATTAATTCTGAAACTAAAAAAACCGTTGCCGATTTCAATTTACTTAATGTAAACGGAAAAATGGTTTCGTTAAAAGATTATAAAGATGCGAAAGGATTTATAATTGTGTTCACTTGCAATCATTGTCCGTTTGCAAAATTATATCCCGACAGGATGAACAAGTTAAATATAAAATACAAACCATTAGGAGTGCCTTTAATTGCAATAAGCAGCACCGACACAATGGTATATGAAGAAGATACATTTGCCAAAATGATTAAAAAGGCGAAAGATGAGAAGTTTAATTTTCCTTATTTATTTGATGGCTTACAAACTACCGGGCAAAACTTTGGCGCAGCCAAAACACCACACGCTTTTATTATTTGGAAAGAAAACAACGAGTGGGTTGTAAAATATAACGGAGCGATAGACGATAATGGCAAAGAGCCCGAGAAAGCCGAAAATCATTTTGTAGAAAAAGCTGTAGATGCTTTATTAAAAGGAAAAGAAGTAGAAACAAAAGAAACAAAATCGTTAGGTTGCCAAATACATTATAGGGTAGCTTTAAAAGCTGTGAATAATAAATAGACATCTATCTCAGCGGAATTATATGTTGTTAATTGGTGTTAGTTAGTGGGTGCAACCCCAGCTGGATAATAAACGCTATAAACATTTGAATCCCAAAAATTCGTTTTATCATCAATTGTTTTATAACGCTTGCGCCAGTAAGGTTACATCGTTATTATTACTTTAAAAACCTCGATTTATGCTACCAGAAGCGGCTATATGAACTTTCATCACCCCTCCGGCG
>CAILDT010000833.1 GCA_903833025.1 uncultured Bacteroidota bacterium
ACATCCAAACACAACATCTACTTTTTTATTAAACTGTTTATCTAATGTCATAATACTCTTTTTTAAAGCATCCGATATTCCCATTACTAAAAGCGAAACACTTACCAATATTTATCTTGGTCAAGTAGAAAAAATTAAAAAGACATTAAGCAAACTACACGAGGATATTCAGTTGGATTATGCGAAAGAGATAGAAAGTATTTCCACTTTGTGACAAAAATCATTTCTCAAATTATCTCTTCTTAAATTACTCAATCAATATTTTATCTAATTTCGCGCATCAAAATTAACACGATGAAATACATATTACTTATTACGCTTTCCATTTTTTCTTTTTTTGCTGAAGCACAAACAAACATACTACAAACGGCAAGCGAAAGAGCATCTACAACAAACACTCTTGTTGCAAAAAAGTATTTTAAACCTCGCAATCCGTTTACATCGAGGATGTATTTTGCTTGGGGATATAATAAAGAGTGGTACAGCAGTAGCACCATCAAAGTCTCGCAACCATCGCAAAACAGCCATTACCAATTTAATAATGTTTCGGGCAACGACCATATTGGCTGGGATAAGCTGTTTCAGCACGAACTAACGATACCGCAATACAATTATAGGTTTGGCTTTTTTACTAAAAAACACCCAAGTTGGGGTTTTGAATTTAACTTCGACCATACCAAATACCAAATGACCCCCGGACAATACGCTCACGTAACAGGCACTATCAATGGCAGAAACGTAGATACCAATATGGTTATTATAGACAGTGTTAATTTTTGGAAGTTAAATAACGGAGCAAATTTTTTCTGCTTCAATGTTATGAAACGCTTTTATTTAGGAGGTACAAGAGGCGGAATGTTTAAATTATTTACTATTTATAAATTGGGTATTGGTCCCGTAATACCTCACGTAGAAAACACATTGATGGGGCACGATAACAATCCGCACTTTCAGTTAGGTGGTTTTAATGCTGGCTTTGAGGCGGCGTACCGCTTAGAAATTACAAAATTCTTTTACCTCGACCTTGCCCAAAAAGTAGATTATGCCAATTATTTTGGTTTGCGTGTGTATGAAGGCACTGCCAAACAAAGTTTTTTTACGTATGAAGTTATGGCAACGCTGGGTATTATAATTCCTTATAAAGAGAAGAGTGAAAGCCCTGAACCAAAACCAAAAGTTGATTAAATAGAGTAGGGTAGGAGATGGGTTTTATTTCTTTTGTGAAAGTATCCTATTAATATTTTCAAGAAACATTACTTGCTCTTTGCCAACTTCTGCACCAGCAGGATAACCTAATGAACCAAGCGTATTTAGATTGTAGTTATTGGTAACTTCGTCTTTTACTGTATAAAGCAACCACACCGTAGGGTAACCCGAAATATGTAATGCCTGTTGCAAACCATTGTTTTGCTGTGTTAATTCGGGAGATAATTGTTTATGGCGAGGAAAATCTACTTCCAACAATATCACATTTTTACTTGCCCATTCAATAAATTCGGGTTTAGAAAACACATCATTCTGCAATTTTTTGCACCAACCACACCAATCGCTACCGGTAAAAAAAGCAAAAACAGGTTTGTTACTTGCTTTCGATAATTCGTGTACTTCGGCAATGCTGGTATGCCATACTAATTTTGATTCTGTAGCTGCTGGTGTTTCCGTTTGAGAAAAAGATATGGTTGTCAGAAACAGTAATATTACGGTTGTGGATATATATATTTTCATTTGGTATTATTTATTTTTGTAATACAAAGGTAAGCGTTTTTGTTTTTGATAGTAATAAAATATTATAACAAAAAAAATACCCTGATAAACTACCAGAGTATTTTTAAAACTACACAATAAATAATTACCAACGGTTATTATCACGTGGGTTGTTTCCACGATTGTCGTCGCGTCTTTTGAAATCTTTTCTTCCACCACGGTCATCTGGTTTTCTTTCTTCAGCAACATTAACACCAATGTTTCTACCATCAAGTTCAGTGTTGTTTAAACCATCAATTGCTTTTTTGGCTTCCTCATCATTTGGCATTTCTACAAAACCAAAGCCTTTGCTTCGTCCTGAAAATTTGTCCATAATAATTTTTACTGAAGAAACAGTACCAAATTTCTCAAATTGTTTTTTTA
>CAILDT010000834.1 GCA_903833025.1 uncultured Bacteroidota bacterium
AAATAACCGTTTGAAATGACCTTTTGAAATTTCGCAGTAAATTATGATTCCGTTTAAAATAAATAACCGTACCGATTAAACCTATAATTAATACAATAATCAGCATAATGTAGCCGACAGCTAATCTATTAGAGGAAGAAGAGGAGGAGGAAGCATCACTTAAAGCTCCAAGACTTAAAGCTGCCTTTATAACTTTTATTACGCCTTTTTGATTTCTATTACTAAAATTATTGTTTCGTGTGGACATGTAATAATAGGTTTTATTCGTGTTATTTTTCCCAAGTATAATTTTAAAGAGGCGACTATTAAAATAGACACTCGCATTATTTAATAAAGCACAATTTTTAATATCTTGGGTATTTTTAAGCTTTCCTAGCCGAATTAACTCGTCATAAGTATAACAATTACTGGCGACTTGATTAAGATAAATGAAACTATTTATTAAATCTACTGGAATAAAGGTATTATTTTGCGCAAAATTATACGCATCAAAGACCGTAATGTCCGCTAGATTTGTCCGGTCGGTTCCAGCCCGGCCTTCCCCGTCATTATTTAAGGGATTAAAATCACTACCTACCCATTGAAAATGCACATAATCATTCTCATATAAAGTCAAATTATTCGGCACAAAATCATATTCAAAACAATTTCTCACTTGCGCAATATTTCCCCGCTTACCTTGCACATTAACATTATAGATGGAACTTTCCTCAGCTATATTAATTGGTCTATCAATTATATCAAACGTATATGAACGGTCTTCAAAAGTTCTAGCTAATTGGGCGGTATCTAAAGCGAGCCGAACATAAACCCCGTCAACTGATATCAAAGGGTCGGTACGATGTAATAAATTATATTTCGCATCGGCGTCAAAGGCTAATTCGGCTTGTAAAGAAATATTATATCTAAGCCGTAAAACACAATTCGAATTAACTTGCATTGGTAATTTCCAGAGAAAACTACTTTCTTTTTTTCCCTCATACGTCGCTCCTAGCCGATTAACCGCCGTATTATTTATATCCGTGCAAATAAGGTCTTTATTAAATGAATGATTTTTATAATAAGCGCACCTGGAAATATTAGAAGTCATGATAGCAATATCAGTCCATTCAGATAAATTCCAATAGGGATAATAATCTCGCTCCTCCGGACATTCAAAGCCGAATCGCTGGCCATTAGGATTTTGCCGAGTGTATATGGCGGATAAGCCCCTTAAGACTTGGTCGCCTGTATATAAATTTAAATTACGTGGTCTTAATTTACAGAGTTGATAAGAATTATAAGACTCGTGATAACCAAAAATAGTATTATTTATATTCTCTATAGCATTGTCAGGCATAGTTTTCGTGCAGGTATTTCCCAGACTATTACTCGGTTCCCCATTTCGCATATTACAACCATATTGAATAACTATTTCACATTCATTCTGAATACCGCAGGCATGTTGCGTAGTAAAGCGAATATCTAATAAGGATTCTGTATAAAATTTCATATTGTAACAATCTAAATTGATATCCCCGCAGGGAATGGCATAACCGCCGGCCGCATTATTCTGTGAATCAAATAAGCGATTCGCATTCTGTCTATCATTAGTGCGTTCATCGCATCTATTATTTGAACCTCTTGGATTATGTAAATAAATATCACCTACTGCTAAATTTAAAAACAGAAATATATATTTGCAGCAAAGCATCTAGTAAATATATATATAGTTTTGGTTTTACATCAGTTTAATAAATGTATTTTTATTACCGGTAAGACAAATCTTCATTTGTACCAAAGGCTTCTATTGGACTAGCAGTTGGTTCTAATGCATCTTCATCGGCTATATAAGCTGGTGGCGGAGTCCATTTAGTTTTAGGAACATAAGGCGTGAGTATTCGCTCTAAGGCAGGGGATACGTATGGTGGAGGTGGCGTTGGTAATGGTAAGGATGTTTTTTTACTGGACTTTTTTGTAAAATGCAATGAGATTGGTGCTGTTTCGATGACTGGTGCAATATAAGATGCAATATAAGGCGACGATGTTTTTTTACTAGACTTTTTTCTTAAAGGGGCAGGGGCTGCTACATAAGGGGCTACATAAGGGGCTGATTCGGATTGTGTTACATAAGGGACTGCTTCGACTTGTGTTACATACGATGAAACCATTTCAGGTTCCGTATATGATGACATCTGTTCTTCCCAAGATGAGGAGGATATATAGGGTTCAATATTTTCAATATCTTGCTCACTTATTTTTTGAGATATAATAGGTCTATCTATTTGCATATTTTTTAATTGTTGTTCTCTCATTAAATTTTTCTCAATGCTACGTCGGTTTAATATATCGAGTTCCAATTCTTGCAATTCACGTAATTGTCTCTGAACTTCTTTGTTATTGCCGAACACATTTTTATTGTTTTTCTTAGACTTACTCTTGCGCTTACTGCGTTTAGACTTGCTCTTGCTGCTCCGCTTGCTCTTGCTGCTCCGCTTGCTCTTGCTGCTCTTAGTGCCCTTTTTTATGCGCTTGGCAGTGCTCTTACTTTTCTTCTTATTATTTTTGCTTTTCCGCTTGACAGATTTTTTGCTCTTGCTTTGCTTAGGTTTACTTCGTTTATTCTTCGTCTTGCTTTTGCTCTTAGTGCCTTTTTTTACGCGATTGGAAGTGCTCTTGGGTTTCTTAGATTTACTTCGTTTGACGGATTTACTTCGTTTGACGGATTTACTTCGTTTATTCTTCGTCTTGCTTTGCTTAGCAGTGCCTTTTTTTACGCTCTTACTTTTCTTAGCTTTACTTCGTTTATTCTTAACCAGTTTCTTTTTTTTAGCACCACCGCTTAATTCTAATGGTGACAATCCGGGTAATGTCATTATATATTATAACAATTTAAAAATAAATTGAAATATATTTATAGCTTATGGTAAATAGTATAATACACAATAAAATGGCTAATGAAATGGCTAATGAAATGGCTAATGAAATGGCTAATGAAATGATAAATGAAATGATAAATAAAATGAATATAAATGAAATAAATATAAATGAACAAAAAAAGGGGGTTGAAGGGGCAAAGCCCCCAGGGGTTGAAGGGCAAGCGAAGCAGACTGAACCCCTGGATTACATCGAAGAACCCCATATTATCATTGATTCATGTTTTCGCGGTAAACATTTGAAACGTTTAGTTGAACACCAAATCGAATCCTATAATGATTTCATTCAATTTCAAGTGCCGCGCACCATATCCATGTTTAATCCTATACATATTTGTTCAGAACAAGATTTAGATAAAGCCACCGGCAAATATCGTCTAGAAATGTTTGTCACTTGCGAGAATTTCAATATTTATCGGGCACAAATTCACGAAATAAATGGGGCAACGAAAAGTATGTTTCCGCAAGAAGCTCGTGACCGAAATTTCACCTATGCAGGCGATATGACTATTGATCTTAATATTAAATTCGTGGTGAGCAGCGGACAAATGTTAGAATCCATTCATACTTTCAATAAAGTCTTACCAAGTATTCATATTGGTAAAATGCCGATTATGCTAAAATCCAGTATTTGTATCTTGGAGCAATACAAACATATCCCGCATAATGTGAGCGGCGAATGCCGGATGGATTCAGGCGGTTACTTTATTGTCAATGGTTCAGAAAAGACCGTCATTGGTCAAGAACGTGCGGCGGAAAATCTCGTCCAGTGTTTTAATATTTCTAAGAATAATAGCAAATGGTCTTGGCTCGCCGAAATTAAATCCGTGCCAGACTATAAATGCATCTCGCCCAAACAATTATCTCTCACCATCGCCACCAAAAACAACGGATTCGGCAATGGCATGTGGCTACAAATTCCACGGCTTAAAAATCCCCTGCCTCTTTTCGTCGTCTTTCGAGCATTAGGCGTCATTAGTGACGAGGATATTTGTAAACACATTGTCTTAGATACAACACACGAACGCACCTCTATTCTCATGCGAAATTTGCAAGGCTCAATAGTAGAAGCCAACAAATATTTAACCCAAGAATGTGCTATGAAACAAATCATTTCCAACGTGATGTTCACTACACATATAAGTATAGACAAAGAAACCGGCGCGGCCATGAAACGGACTTTTGCGCAAGAAGTGCTCAGCAATGATTTGTTTCCGCATTGCCGGACGATTGACCAAAAGATATATTTCTTAGGCTATATGGCGAATTGTCTCCTGAAATGCAGTCTCGGTTGGGAACAAGTGAGCGATAGGGACTCGTTCGTGAATAAGCGTATTGATTTGACGGGCACCTTACTCAACAATCTCTTTCGCAACTATTTTAACAAGATGGTGAAAGATATGCAAAAGCAAACGGTGCGAGAAATCAATAACGGTTCCTGGCGTTCTACCGAAGATTATCAATCCATTATTAATATGACCAATATTTATAAAATCGTCAAACCTACGACGATAGAAAATGGTCTTAAACGAGCGCTCGCGACGGGCGACTTTGGAGTGAAGCAAATTAATAGTAACAAAGTCGGCGTAGCGCAAGTCTTGAATCGTTTAACTTATATTTCTAGTTTGAGCCATTTACGTCGTATTAATACGCCTATTGATAAAAACGGCAAACTTATTCCCCCGCGTAAGTTACATAGCACCTCATGGGGCTTTCTCTGTCCAGCGGAAACGCCGGAAGGTGGTAGTGTAGGCGTAGTAAAAAATCTCAGCTATATGGCCAGAGTAACCGTACCCTGCAATAGCAATTCCCTCTATGACTATGTAGCACCTTATGTTATTCCGATTACATCTTTAACGGAAAAAGAAATGTTTGAAAAAGTAAAAGTCTTTGTGAACGGCACTTGGCTCGGGATTGTGAAAGACCCGATGAATTTATACCTAACGCTGAAAATAAAAAAATACAAAGGCATTATTAATATTTATACGTCTATCATCTTTTATATGCTCCGGCGGGAAATTCGGGTCTGTAATGATTCCGGGCGACTCGTGCGACCGCTATTAAAAGTGCGAGATAATAAACTCTTGATAACTAAAGATATTATTACGCAACTCCAAAAAAAAGAACTTAGTTGGGAAGATTTATTCACCGACTGTCGCATAGACGAAAGTGTATTGGAATATATTGATGCCGCCGAGCAAAATATGGCGATGCTCTGTATGGAACCAGAACAATTGACCAAAACCGATCATTTCATTCACAAATATACTCACTGCGAAATTCATCCGAGTACCATCTTCGGTATCTTAGCGTCTTGTATTCCCTTTCCGGAACATAATCAATCGCCTCGTAATACTTATCAATGTGCGATGGGTAAGCAGGCGATGGGGATGTATGTGACGAATTATGATAACCGGATGGACAAGACGGCGTATGTATTAACGTATCCGATGCGTCCGATCGTAGAAACGAGATTAATGAATATGATTTAACTGAATAAAATTCCGTCAGGTTGTCAAGTGATTGTCGCCATTATGACCCATAGCGTCTATAATCAAGAAGACAGTATTCTCTTTAATAAAGGCTCTATTGACCGATG
>CAILDT010000835.1 GCA_903833025.1 uncultured Bacteroidota bacterium
AAAGGGGGGGCGACCTGCCAGTATGAAGTTTCAAGCATTTAAATACGCTTGTCGCGGGGCGAAAGAGACGAGCTTTTAATCCCCCCTTTTTTTTACTTCATAAATCTTTCAAACGTTATCTGTAATTTTACGAACCGTACTCGCACGAATTACGCAACGAACAAAACATTTAAAAAAAACAAAATGAAAAAACTTAACACAATTATTGTAATCGTTTTATTAAGCGGACAACTATTTGCTCAAGACGAAAAGAAAATGAGTAAATATTTTAAAGCGTTTGTCAGTGAAAACTTTAACCGAAAAGCTTCAATTACTATTCAAAGTCTTGGAGGGGACGCAGGTGGTTCTTTAGGTGCTTTTACAAATGCACTTGCATCAAAAGGGTTTAAAACAATTTCATCAACTTCCATTGCTAATAAGACTGACTTATTAGTTTGCTACCCTAACCCTGCTTTTGAAAGTGTTAATTTCAGTTATATTTTACCTGATGGTACTTCGCAAGGGCAGATAAATATTTATAATTCAATTGGACAAATTATAAAATCAATACCCATTAATAAAACATCAGGCATTGAAACATTTAATTTAGATAACCAATCTAATGGTCTTTATTTCTATACTCTATTAGTCAATAGCACTACAATTGCGAGGGGGAAATTTATAGTAAACAAATAACCAATTATTACAGGAGTAATTTCTAATGAAATTACTCCTGTTTCATTTATAAAAATAATTACAGATGAAAATTCTTTTAATTTTATTAATTACACCTATCCAATTGTTTTGCCAACAATGGTTTCCAATGAACCAAGGTGTTACTAATAACAACCCCCAAGGGTGTGCTGTTGGGGATATAGCTGAATATCAAGGAAAAATTATAATAGGAGGTTATTTTAAAAAGTCAAATGCTACAACATTAAATAGCATAGCCCAATGGAATGGGTACCAATGGCAATCAATGGGAAAAGGTATTTGGTGGGGGGATGGAGGCAGTATTGATAGTGCAGGCACAATACAGTTCAACGGGCTTACAGAATATAATGGAAAACTATATGCGTCAGGTGCAATGGAAGGAGCAGGAGGTAGCCATATAAATGACCTAACACATAGTGTATTAAATATAACAAAATGGGAAGGAACAGATTGGTTTCCATTAACAAGTCCTCCACTACCTTCGGGTGTAGCACAATCCTGTTCAGCATTAGGAGTTTATAATAACAATTTATATCTTGGGGGGGGGTTTAACCATTCTTACGATACGTCTGGTGTTCACGTTAATCAAGGTATTGTGAAATGGAATGATACAGTATTTTCTCCGATAGGGCAGTTAGCAGGCGATTTTCCTCCAAATAATTTTTTTGATGTTATGTCTTTTTGTAATTATCAAAACAAATTAATAGCTGGTGGTTTTTTTACTTCTATTAATGGCAGTGCTTACGGTACATATAGCGGTATAGCAGCTTGGGATGATACACAGTGGAGTTCATTAGGAGTTGGTTTTAATAATGCAGTATATTCGTTAGCAATACTAGATGATACATTGTATGCCGCAGGTCTTTTTACTGCTACAAGAGATAATCTTACTTCTTTAAATCATATAGCAAAGTGGAATGGCACAAACTGGCTACCTGTCGGGGTTGGCTTAAATGATTCTGTAATAAAGATATGTGCTGATACCATACACCACTTGCTTTATGCAGGTGGGTTGTTTACACAAACAGGAAGCGGGCAACCTGCAAACCACCTTGCTGTATGGGATGGTAGCACTTGGCAAAGTCTAGGAGGTGGAACAAATTCTGCTGTATGTGCGCTTTATATCAAAGACAGTAACTTATATGTGGGCGGTAATTTTACACAAGTTGGTAGCGGCATATCAGCAAACAGAATAGCTTGCTGGGGTAATAACCCAACTGGGGTGCCGGAATATAAAGAGGAAAATGATGTAAGTATATACCCAAATCCAACAAGCGGTGTATTTACTATAAGCGCAGAAGCCAACAAAATAACACAAATCAAAATCACCAACACAATCGGACAACAAATAAAAACAATCACCAACATCGAAACAATAGATTTAACAAACACACCCAAAGGAATCTACTTTGTAGAAATCAAAACAGACAAAGGAACAACCAACAAAAAAATAATACTTCAATAAATGGAATAAACTCCTATCAATTCAAAATACCTTCATTTCTTTTCAAAACCCTGCCTTTTCTTCTCGGAAGTGCGCCTTTTATAGTTGGAAGTCTGCCTTTCCTTCTCGGAAGTCTGCCTTTTATACTTGGAAGTACGCCTTTTATACTTGGAAGTACGCCTTTTATACTTGGAAGTGCGCCTTTTGTACTTGGAAGTGTGCCTTTCGTACTTGGAAGTGTGCCTTTTGTACTTGGAAGTAGGGGTCTTTTTAGCATCTAACTACAATTCAACAACTTACAAAACAGCTTTTAATACCAACATTTGACAACCGAAACCCGAAAAAAGAAAGCCAACGCCTTTTCTTGCACATTTGCTTTTATTCCATCACACAATACAACGCAAATAAAAGCAAAAGAGCAATCAAACCCACCCGCCCAAACCCGTCAACCAGAACTCGGAAACCCGCTACCCGAAAGAAAGACGGACTAACTGATAACATAGGATTTATGCAATATATTTTTTGGGGGGGTGAATCTTAAATAGCAAGTGTCAAGCATTTAATTACCTTTGTCGCGGGGGAAAGAGACGAGCTTTTAAATCCCCCAAAAAATAAACTGCATAAATCCTTCAAACGTTATCGGCAAGTGTAAGACCCGAACCCGACAACAGAAACGTAAGCGAATAGTTATTTAGAAACAGACACGC
>CAILDT010000836.1 GCA_903833025.1 uncultured Bacteroidota bacterium
CGGTTAATATATTATTGGCATCATACATCAACGTATCTTTTGAGGAATTGCTAAATGATATCCCGTTCCAAAATTGGCTTAGCACGATTATTTTATTATTATTAACATCGTAATTATTAAATGTTTCTCCTGAATTTACCCAATTTGCACCGTTCCAGTTTTGAAAAACATCTGTTAGTTGATTGTGCTGTAAATCATACGTATTGGTATCTTTTGTACTATTTACCCAAGCTGAACCATTCCAGTATTCACTTGTTTGGCTTATTAAATTATCATTCAAATCGTAGGTATAAAATTTTTCTTGAGAAAGTGTCCACGTCGTTCCATTATATATTTCACTCAAATAATACGAAGGATTATTGAAGCCATTATAAGTAGTAATAGATTGGAATGAGCTATCCCAAATGGTATTGTTCCAAGTTAGGTGCAAAAACGTAGTTTGATTATTATTATTATCGTATGAATATTTGTCTTGGTATTGATTTATCCAAGATATGCCATTCCAAGATTTAAATAACGTGTTCGTGTCATTACCACTAATGTTATAGTTGAAACTATCTTCAGTATAATTTACCCAAGCATTACTAATCCAAATTTGCAATTTTATAAATTCCATTTTGTTATTCATATTATAAATAATACTATCTTCTTTGTGTTTAACATTCCAATTGTGCCCAACCGAATCCCAAGTCCAGAAATAATTACTATCCAACAACGGAATATTTGCTTTTTCATTATATCTGTTATTTCTGTTTTGAGAAAACGAGCTGTAATCTATAGCTATACATATAATAAGCAGTATCGTAATTTTTTTCATTTGATTAATTTTTATCTGTTCGGTAAAATTAGGTTATTTTTGGTATAAATGGTTATTTGGCGATGGATTGTGCTTTTTACGTCGCCCCTGTTTTTCATCACTATGTGCTAGTGTTTATTTTTGTTTAATAATAAAAGCATATTTGCTTCCGCCAAAAGCACAGGTTGGTGTTTCTACGTAATCCATTATGTTTTTATCTGTAGCTTCTATTTTAAAATTTTTAGTTGTTGCAGTAATTTGAGTGAACTCCCAAGTTCTATAATCGTTACGATGCAAACCTGCTCTTATGGTGCCTAAGTTTATTTCGTTTCCTGGAGGCAGTTTTAGTATTGCAATGTTAGTGGTTGTGTCGAAAGACACCAAGCATTTTCCTGCAAAATTATAGTACGATGTTCTTGCAGTATCTTTTTCTAAAAGTTGTTCTCTGAAATAATTATCGGGGCGATAATCGTTTGTAGGATAATTAAGTTTCATAGTTATTGTTGCTGTGTCTTGCGTTTGATTTACTACGTATCCATTGTGGTGCGACCACAGCCATATAGTAGTAATGTAAGGTTTATTAAGGCAATAATTTTTATTTTCATTTTACGATGTATTATTTTTTTACAAAAATAATTGTTTTTAAGTCGCCCCTGTTTTTACTTGCTATCAGGCACCAATAGCTTATTGCATATTCGCGGAATATATTCTATATAATTTTGATTTTTCTGAAATCATAAACAATTTTTTTTCTTCCAAAATGCTAGACTTTTCTTTTAATAAGGGGATATACTTGTGGTTTATTACTTTTAATTTCACGCAATGTATTTTAAGATTTTCAAGATTTATTCTTTTATATTTAGCTGTTGTTTCTCTTAAATATTCTCCCATGATATTGTGTATTTCCGTATTCAAAACTAAAAACTCCGAATTAAGTTCTATAAAATCTACTACTTTTCCAATAACCTCCATTCCGTGCCTTAGCACATCACCATACAATTCCCTATCGGGGCGAACGTTTAAAATGGAAATATTATTCGAATACTCCCCAAGTTTATCTGTAAAAGCAATATTAGCATCCTGAAATAGCTGCCATTCCTTGTCTTGTTTTTTTAAATTCTTCAAGTTATGAGTGAGTGAGGAAAAACAGGGGCGACGTATTTTAATTATGAGTTATGAATTATGAGTTAGGAGTGGCAGAAATTAACTAACTTAATTACCCGAACATTTTTCCTGGATTAAGTATTCCGTTAGGGTCGAATACTGTTTTTATTTCTCTTTGAAGTGCCAATGCTTTTTCAGAAAAAACAATATTCATATATTCCTGCTGAATTAATCCTATGCCGTGTTCACCACTTATAGTGCCTTTCAGGGTTTTGCAAAGTGTAAATATTTCGGTTATTGCACGTTTAATATAATCGCCGTTCCATTGTTCGTCTGTTAAATCGCCTTTAATAATGCGGATGTGCAAGTTGCCATCACCAGCGTGTCCATAACAAACAGATTTGAAATTGTATTTATATCCTATCTCTTTTATGCCTTTCACAAGTTTCGGAAGTTCGGCACGTGGCACCACCGTATCTTGTTCTTTACTTACTGCATTGGATTTTACGGCTTCATTAATTCGTCTGCGGAGTTTCCAAAGTTCTTGTTTTTGTGCTTCGGAATCAGCAAATAAAATATCAGCGATCTTATATTTAGTCATTAATTCAGCTATTGCTTCTATCTCTTTCATCAGCACGTCCATATCGTTTCCATCCACTTCTATCAGCAAATGTGCCTGTATATCATCTTCAATTTTTATCACATTTGATTCAACAAATTTACTCACCCATAACAACGCATCGCGCTCCATCAGCTCCATTGCGCTGGGTATAAATCCAGCACGAAACGTTTCGCTTACGGCTTCGCACGCTTCATCCAAGCTCCGAAACGGGATAAGCATTAACAAATCATATTTAGGAAGAGGTAAAAGTTTTACAATTATTTTTGTTACAATGCCCAGTGTACCTTCGCTGCCAACCATCAATTGCGTTAGGTTATAACCTGTTGAGTTTTTTAATGTATTGGCACCTGTGTAAATAATTTCTCCGGTAGGGAGCACCACTTCCAAGTTTAAAATATAATCTTTTGTAGTGCCGTACTTCACGCATTTAGGACCGCCACTGCTTTCTGCCACATTGCCACCAAGGAAACAACTACCTTTGCTGGCAGGGTCGGGCGGATATAAAAGATTTTTTTCTTTTACTGCATTTTGAAACACTTCGTTGATAACGCCTGGTTCTACTGTTGCTTGCAGGTTGCGCTCGTCTATCTCAATAATTTTATTAAACTTTTCCATTGAAAGAACAATACCACCAAAAATGGGCAATGCTCCTCCGCTAAGCCCTGTGCCTGCTCCGCGAGGTGTTATCGTAATTAAATGTTGATTTGCTAATTTTAATATTTCAGAAATTTGTTCGGCAGTACTTGGTTTTACAACTACTTCGGGCGGATAAATTAAATCTTCTGTTTCGTCGTGTGCGTAATTGGCAAGTGTGGTATCGTCAACAAATATGGCTGTTTCCCCCACAATATTTTTGAGCGTGAGGAAAACCAGGGGCGACATATTATTATAAACCTTTGTCATAATTCACTCTCACCGTAGGCGTGGTAGGGTGGCTTTGGCAGGTGAGGATATAACCTTGCTTAACTTCCGAAGCGGAAAGTGCATAGTTCACCGTCATTTCCACTTTACCTTCTTCAAGCAAGGCACGACACGTGCAGCACGACCCACCCTGACAAGCAAAAGGTGCATCTAAACCAATACGCAAAGCAGCTTCCAACACTGTTTCGTTTTCTTCCAGCGTTACGGGGTGCTCATCCCCATCAATAATAATAGTTGCTTTTGCACCTGCTACTTCATTTTCAATTGGCTTTACATCAGCAGCATTTACAGGTGCTGTAAAATATTCAATATGTATCTGCGACTCATTAATCTTTAATTCTTTTAACGCAGCCACCACGTTTTCCATCATAAGTCCGGGTCCGCAAATAAAATATTCGTTGGTAGGATGTTGCTCTACATAGTTTTTTACAAGAGAAATGTTTTTTTCTTTTGTCATCACACCTTGCAATAATTCAGGGTGATTAGCAGGAGCAGCATTTAAAACATGTACCACATTTAACCTGTCGGAATTGGCAATGGCAAGTACTTCTATTTGTTTTTGAAAGATGATAGATGCTTCATCATTGTTGCCATAAAATAAAGTAATAGAACTAAGAGGTTCAGCTTTCAACACCGTTTTTAAAATCGAAAACATAGGAGTGATGCCACTTCCGCCAGCAAATAAAATATATTTCTTTTTATTAGTAGGGTTCATCTCTGTATAAAAAGTACCCATTGGCGTCATTACTTCTATCACGTCGCCAATTTTAAGGGTATCGTTTATATAAGAAGAAACCCGTCCATCTTTCACTTTTTTAATCACAACACGTAATTCATTATCAGCAGGACTGCTACAAATAGAGTAGGAGCGACGGAGTTCCTCGCCTTTAATATTAAATTTCAAAGTAAGATATTGTCCGTGTTTAAAAACATATTCTTGTTTTAAATTAGCAGGAACTTCAAAAGCAACAGAAACAGCATCAGCCGTTTCGCGCAAAACATCAGTAACTTTTAGGGAATTAAATTTAGCCATCGTAAATAATTTCTTTTTTTTAGAGGTGCGAATTTACGATTTATATATAATTCGACAACTGATAAAAACACAATGCTACCGTAAAAAGTAATAAATTGCGCCCTATTATTTTTAATAATATGAGTCAACAGTCAAAAGTATTTTTCCCTAACCTCGATGGTTTGCGGTTTTTCGCATTTTTTGCTGTGTTTTTACATCACGCATTAAATTGTTTGGGTTACGAAAATCAAAATAAATACTATGATTTTACAAAATCCAATTTTCTTCAGAATGGAGATTTAGGAGTGAGTTTTTTCTTTGTGCTTAGTGGCTTTTTAATTACGTATCTTTTATTAAAAGAAAAAGAAACGCAAACAAAAGTAAATATTAAAAACTTTTATGTAAGACGAGTGCTGCGCATCTTCCCTGTTTATTTTGTGGTAGTAGGTTTATGTTTACTTGTGTTTCCATTGCTGAATAACCATATTCCAATGCA
>CAILDT010000837.1 GCA_903833025.1 uncultured Bacteroidota bacterium
ATTATTATATCCCTTTTCTTCATAAAAAAAGAAGGGAAATAGGCGATAAAAAACTTAAAAATAAAATTAAAATCAATGGAAAGAGAATGGCTTTATTTAATTAATCCGATATTAACTGCCACCACTGGCAGCAATATATTGGGTATCCGCATCAGCAATGCGCACAACGGAAGGTTGGCAAACAATGAAGATAATCCGTTTATTGCCAGCTTGCACGCCACTTATAACCCAATACACAAGGCATATACTGATGCTTTCAGTTTTCATAAACACAAGGTAGGGCTTCAGATAAGCATAACTAAAACTTTTATTTTGCTACTCGAGAAGTTGAGTTTCGAAAAAATAAATGCTTTCGACGCATCTATTGCAGTAGTCCATCATAAAGGCAGTTCGAAATATATTGCTTTACTTAGTAAGGGGCATTACCCTTTTCAGCAAGGCACGCAAGAAGAACGCATAGCAGCAGTGGAAGCGTTAAGTATTGGGCTAAGCGAGTATGAAGAGTTGGGGGCTCTGAAAGAAACCGTTGATGCCTTTATACTTGAATTAAGAATAGCCGATACCGCTCAAAAAGCAGCTTTTAATGCCGTTGTATTGGCTGCTAATGCACTCGAACTGGCTCGCGTGGCAATGGCAGAAGAACAATATAGTAATTTAGGAAAATTGATGAGCCATTTTAAAACTAACCCAAAACTAGCAGCTGCGTATTTCGATTTGCAAGCTATCCGCAGGGGAAAACAAATTTTATTTCAGAAAAATATAAATAAAAATTCAACTAAATTTATTGTGAAGCGAACTATGGATGCCAATGCCGAATTGACGTTATCCAATAGTGGCAATTCTGTTTTATTTATCTGATAGAAAAACAGGAACAATTGGTTCTGTATTTATTAAGTTGGAAGCAGGTGAAGAAAAAACTATATCGATTTCTGAATTAGGCGATGCGGCTAAAATGCATTTCCTTATGGTGTCTAATCCTGATTTAATAAATAAAGGAGAATTTATTGTTGAGTTTTTAGCAGGTAGATGATTAAAAAACCTTAACCTCAAAAATATTACATTCGCACAATAAATAGATTTCACTTATTAGCATTACCTTTGTATCCTAAATTAATTTTATGTCGTTCCAACAATCCGCTCTCTACAGTATCCTTAATAATAAATGTCCACGCTGCCACAAGGGAGATTTCTTCGAAAATAATAATCCTTATAACCTAAAAAAGTTTGATAAGATGCACAAAAATTGTCCTGTTTGTAATGAGGATTTTGAGCGCGAAACAGGTTATTATTATGGCGCAATGTTCGCCAGTTATGCGCTCACTGTTATTTTTGGTGTAGTAGTATTTGTAATAATGTGTGTGGTATTTAATTTTGATGCGATGACTTATTTAGTTGTTTTTGCTATTCTTCAACTATTGCTGATGCCTATATTTTATCGTGTTTCGCGCTTGCTTTGGATAAATATATTTGTGAGGTATAAACAACCATTAAAGGAATAATACTAAATAAATTATTGCTACCTCCCTTCCACCCTATTCACAAGGGAATTAAAGGCATCGCCAAAGGAAGTTTTAAATCTGCTTCTGTTCAAAGCCATTGTATTATCAGCGTTTTTATTTAGTTTGAAAGAAAATACAAATGCAGAATCAGGTTTATCCCATCCGCCAAGTTGCCCGAAACGTATATCATTAAAGTAAACTGCGCTATCGTGTGTGGACATACAATAATATCCTTTCGAAAACTGTTTTAATATCTTCACGTCCTTCTCGTTCTCAAAAGGTTTTAATAGATAATCTTTTTTATAAACGTGATAATAATTTATGTCCTTTGTTTTGTCGAACAACGAATAATATCCGAACCAATAGCCCGTTCCGTCATCAGCATAAGCGGTCCATAATATATTATTTAACGGCGTGGGAGTGGTTACAAAATCAAGAACCATAATACCTTTTTTGTTAAATGCCGTTTGCATAGTATGCGTAATATATATTTTATTTATAAGTGTAAATAACATATAAGTGGTGGAGATGATGAGCCCAATCTTGTTCCACTTGCGCCTTCTGGCAGAACCATTTTTTGCAATAATAGCAATGAGCACACAAATAAAAAACGGAATGGTGTAAAATAAATCAGCAACAAATATACTGTTGAACGAAACGCGGTAACTATTAAATGGCTCGAACCAGCCGGTACCATAGCCGGTAAACGAATCGATAAGTATGTGTGTAAACATTCCGAGGAAGAAAAGTGTTGTCCATTCTCTACGGCTTACGTTTTGTTTTTTATTCCATCGCGTAAACAAGTAGCCCAGTAAGAAAGCCGTTACAGTAATAAATAAAAACGAATGGGTGATTCCTCTATGCACCAACAACTGCTGTGCAGGGCTAAAACAAGGCGATGCAAACACATCAAAATCGGGAATGGTATCGGCTATTGCACCCCAAAGCATTGCCTTGCGCCCTATCTTTCTACCTAATAATGCTTCGCCAATGGCGGCACCTAATACTATGTGAGTTACTGAATCCATCCGTTTAAATTTGTGCAAAGATAATATAGTTATGAATAACGAATGGGTATGAGTTAGACCTCACCCCCAGCCTCCCGTGAAAACGGGACAGGCTATCCCCTTGAAAAAAGGGGAGGGGTGTCAAAGTGTAACCTGCTTTGTATATGGTACTTCGGGCAACACCCCCTCTTCCCGCTTTGGGCGGGAGGATAAAAGGGTGAGGTTAAAATGAACGATTTACTTTTTAATATCAATCGGGATAATTAATTTGAAACTAACTGTTCGTCCCATATTAAATACTCCAATTCTGCCGGTTACATTGTTTGGGTCGGTATATTTTAAGCGGCTCATACTGCTTTGATATGCTACATCAGTAACATTATTTATTGTCATAATAAATGTACACACCGTTCTTTTCTTAGTACAAATATCAGAACCAACACCTACGTTAAATAGCGTGTATTCCGGCGTAACGGTTTCATTTCCGAATTTATAGAAGATGTGATTTTGCTCAAAGAAATAATCAACACCAAACTTTATGTACGCATTCTTCAAAAGGGTGCCCGACTTTGCCATCATAAATTTTAATTCAGAATGATATTTATAAGGAGGCGTGTAAGGCAAATACCTTGAAGAATCGGGTTGATTCAACTGAATAGCATCCACCATACCAAATGAATTATTCCAGTGAATACCTTTTACATTATGCGGATGCAAATTAAAAATAGCTTCGCCACCAGTAAGTATTGCATCGCCTTGCACGTATTTAAAAGTTGGTCCGCCAAAACCAGCTGCAACGTCAGTACGTATAGAATCACCTCCCAGCTTGGATTGCAGCTTTTCAGGAAAAATATAATTATTGATTTGATTATAAAACACATTTCCCTCCAACGTAAAATCTTCTGTAACAATTCCGAGTGTACCATCCACTTGCAAACTACTTTCAGCTTTCAAATTAGGGTCTCCTATTTCATAAAAAGGAGTGCCATCGTGTATTCCGTTAGAGCCACTTTCAGGAATACTTGGCGCACGGTATCCACGCGATACATTTAATTTACCATATACATTTTCATTGAAATCGTATGCCACACCCAAGCTTCCAGATAAGCCAGAGAAGTTTGCAGAGTTAGGTGCAAACTGCTGATAAGAAGTGCTATCAACTAGTCCGGCAATACGTTTGCCGTTTGCCGAATTAACCCACATCTCTTTTACTTTAGTGGTACGCATATCATAACGCAACCCTCCGCTGATGGATAATTTCTTAAACGATTTTTTCGCGATAGCAAAACCACCAACATCGAAGATATTGTATTCAGGAATTACAAAAACAATTCCTCTATCCTCCGAATTCTGCGACATTCCATTTACACCTACAGCTAATTCGAAGTGATTCTTTTCGGCTAATGTATAGCGCAAATCATAGTTAATAGTTTGTAAAAAGAAATAATTATTGTACCCGCCAGCTATACTATCAGTTTTAGTAATATCATTTGCCTCCTGTCTGTAGTTTTGCTGAAGCCCTAAACGTAAGCCCAATCGCCCACCTCCAAGTGCAATGCTATTATCAAGTACTACCTTATAATGGCGCACGTGCTGATGAATAACAGGGAAGTTATTGTATTTAGTAAAATCTTCTAGTGGCATAATGCCCATACTGTCAGTGTTTCCGAAGCCGTGATAATGTGTAAGAAACTTACCTGTTGCCGAATCTCTTGCTCCTTCTACAATTCCGAGCTTCATATCGAAAGAAGAAAAAGTAATATGCGAATAGCCCCATTTACGGTTGATGCCAGCCATTGCTTTAATGTTACTTTCCAAATACCCTGAATTAGCCACATATCCATCGTATTTATTCTGATAACAATGAGCCATTTTATTACTGTAACGTAAATCCCAAACAAAACCTTTTTGATTGCCTGCAAGGTTAAACGACTCACCAAACAAACCATTGTTGGTTTGATAGTTTGCAAGAATGTTTCCTTTTATAGTTCCTTCGGGAACGGTAGGTGCTGCAAGCATATTAATAACACCAGCAAACGCATCAGAGCCATAACTCAAGCTAGTAGGACCTTTTAAAATCTCCACTCTATCCACAGAATATTCATCAATCTCTTCGCCAAACTCATCAAACCATTGTTGCCCTTCTTGCCTGATACCATCATTAACAGTAACTAAACGATTGTATCCCAACCCACGAATAAAGGGTTTGGAAATTTCAGCACCCAATGTCATTGAGTTAACCGAAGGCGCAACAAGGGAAATAGCGTCAATAAGATTGGTTGCACTGTTCTCTACAAAATCATTATGATTAACTACATCTACTGATTGCGGGTCGCTTTCTGCTTCTGTAGCTGATGAAACACCAGTAACCACTACTTCTTTCATCTCTGCAGAAGTTTGATGCAATACAAAGTTAGCTGTAGAAGATTCTTTTAAATTAATTTCTTTTGTTTCGGCAGCAAATCCAATAGAAGTAACCTGTATTAAAAATGTTCCTTTCGGAATATTATTAATAGTATAAGTTCCATCGTCTTTGGTAACTGCTCCTATTTTTAAATCAGGAATGTAAATGGTTGCTCCGGGAATAGCGGTGCTGTCTTTAGATGCTTCTTTTATTTTTCCTGTCAAACTGTTTTGTGCGACGGAAGTTAAACTTAGCATTGCAAATAATATTAGTGTGTATGTTTTTTTCATTTTGATTTATTTAGTATTTAGATATTAGAATTTAGAATTTCACAAACGGCACTGGTCTGCGTCCGGCACTCTCTAACTGCCGAACGCAGTAGTGCCTCAATACCAAATTGAAGAACAGGATTAAGCTATCAAACCTATAAATCTCGGGTACAGCAATGAATCAAAAGCTAACTAAACAGAAAACGGATTTGATTCAAAGAAGATTAAACAAACCTGGGAGGTGGTGAGTTTGTTTTAATAGATGCGGAAATATAATCTTCTTTGATTTGGAAAAATGAAATAGTATTAACAGAAACGTTTAAATTAAATTGTTGCTGATGTGTAAAGAATATTTTTACCACATCATTTACCAAACTCTTTGACGAATTATTTTTAATAGGCGTGTTTGTAATAATATGTGTATTGATATGATTATCTAAATCAGCAAATAAAGTTTCCTCCTGTTTATCATTAATACAATAATAAGTAACAGTACTTTTATCTTCTTTACTTTTCACAACATCGTATCGCTGGTTGTTGTAGCGGATCTCTTTCCCATCTTCCAGCCATTGTACAGATGCTAAATCGGTTCTATTTATGGTAATAATTGTTTCTTCGTTAGTAGAAACCCCAGCGTTTATTTCCGAAATAATATCTGATTTAATCTGGTATTGCGCAACTTTAAAAGCAACAAAATAACCCATTGTATTAAACAGGAAAATACAGAGAAGAAATAAAGCAGTTATTTGTTTGGTGATTTTCATCGGCACAAATATATAAATTTATTTAGGAACATAATTTACCTCATACTTACCAAGAATAACCACCACTTCCTTTCGTTTTGAATACTTTAATTTGGTAATATTAAATTTTACTTCATTCCTTATCAATTGCCTGCAAGCATCACCATTACTAATATGTTTAAGGCAAACAGTAATTTCAGGAGGACGTGTTTTCTCATACATTCCGTTAGTAACCAATTCCCAACTATGCTCTTTGCATCCTCCCGAATAGGCAACAAACACTGATAATGTATCGTTATTTATTTCCAGACTATCCACTTTATAATTGGTTCCCGTATCATACATTTTAGCATCGGCATCTACCACTACTTCTTTTATTCCATTATGAGCATTAGCCGAAATAGTAGTAGCTGAAGTAGTTTTAGATGCAGCACTGGTGTTGCTTAACCGCTTGTGGTTACAAGCAGTAAACAAAACAATACTTATTATAAAAAGTGGCTTATTCATTTTAAATCCATTGCGAAGTAAAGAAAAGGAATACATATATCCTACTTATATATTTCACTAAACCTATTTATGACTAAAAGGCAGTACTTTATTTTGGTATAAACATTGACTAATACTCACACTTTTATTTTATTTTTGATTAATCAAAATGAAAAACATTACACCCAGGTTATTCTTCAGCATTTTATATCCTTCTTTATTTGTGGGTGTTTTGTGGTGTGTAAGAGTTTATGAAAACACTACGCAGGTTGAATTAGGATATTACGGTTTATATCCAAGAACACTTCACGGCTTGCTGGGAATACTTACTACTCCTTTATTACACGCTGATAATAATCACCTATGGTCTAATACGCTTCCACTTTTAATATTAGGTTCGGTAATGTTTTATTTCTATCGTGCTATTGCGTTTCAAGTGTTCGGCTGGGTTTATATTATGACTGGTATTTGGGTTTGGGTAATGGCGCAACCTGCATATCACATAGGTGCAAGCGGATTGGTTTACGGCTTTGTTACTTTCCTTTTCTTTAGCGGAGTATTTCGAAAGGATACACGATTACTTGCCATCTCAATGTTTGTGGCATTTTTATATGGAAGCATATTGTATGGTATATTTCCTCTTGTAAAAGGTATGTCGTGGGAATCGCATTTAATGGGGGCTTTGGCAGGAATAATTACTGCATATCATTTCCGGAATGAAGGTCCTCCTCCACGCCATTATGATTTAGGTGATGATGATGAAAACGAAACTATTGATGTTACTGATGATGAACATACTGAAATAACAGAAGTTCCCGAACCACCAACAACTAATGTTATCGTACATTATACTATTATCCCTAAAGAAAAAGAAAATTAAAATCGTTCAGTAAAAACATTTACTTTTGTTGCACACAAAATAATCACAATGAAAAAAATAATATATCTATTAGTAATAACCATCATCTTAGTATCGTGTGCTAACTCTACTAAGTTGATGCAAAGCGGAAACTACGACGGTGCTATACAAGTATCTCTGCGGAAATTAAAAGGGAAAAAGCCAAATGATAAAGAAATGCAGGTACTTGAACAGAGCTATAAGAAAGCGAACGACAGAGACAACGACAAAATAAACTTTCTGAATAAAGAAGGTAATCCTGAAAACTGGAATACAATTTATGATGTTTATTCGGCGATGAAGAACAGGCAGGAAGCGGTGAAACCAATACTTCCGTTATACATTACTTCGTTAAGCAGAAATGCTATTTTCGATATAAAGAATTATGATGATGAGATTATACAGGCGAAGAAAAAGGCTGCTGAATATAAATATGCACTTGCTCTTACTTTATTAGAGAAGAATAATAAGAGCGATGCGCGGGCTGCATACAACGAGTTTGTGCAAGTAAAAAACTTTTATGCAAACTTTAAAGATGTGGATGCTAAAATAAATCAGGCAAGAGCTATGGGTACAAGTTATGTGCTTTTTAAAATGCAAAACAATACTGGAGTACCTCTTCCTCCTAACTTTGAAGAGGAACTTGATAAAATAAGTTTGACTGAATTGGATGGCGATTGGATTAGGTACCATACACGTAAAAGTCAGGGTGTTACTTATGATTATACTATTTTAGTAAATATGAAAAACATTAGTGTATCTCCCGAATCGGTGAAGGAGATTGATTATACGGAAAGTAAAACAGTCCCTGATGGATTTCAATATGTGTTAGATGCGCACGGAAATGTTCGAAAAGATTCGTTGGGCAATGATATGAAAGTACCGAAAACTAAAGTAATTTCGTGTGCGGTGGAAGAAAACTATCAGAATAAGAAAGCTACGATTGCTGGTACATTAGATTATATAAATAATGTAAATTCGCAGTTAATAAAGACTGACCCTATTGAAGCGGAAAACTTTTTTGAATACCGGTCTGCTGTTGCCAATGGTGATTTTAATGCGTTGAAACAGGAAACTAGGGATAAGATAGGACGGAAACCAATTCCTTTTCCTAACAATTTTGATATGCTGCTACAAGCCGGACAAACACTGAAAGGTATGGTGAAGAATATTATTTTTAATAATAAAGGGGTACTATATTAGGTAAAATGTTTTGTTGAAAATTACACACATAAAATTTATGATTTAATCTAAATGCATTATCGCTGGTTGATAGTCCCATAACTATTACTGTGCCAAGATAATAGGAATTACATGATAAATCATAAATTAATGCTCCGCAGAAATGCGGAGTTTTTTTGTGGAAATAAAGTATCTTTGCAGAAAGAAAATCAGAAATGAAAAAATTAATCTCTCTCTTTATAATTATAACCACAGTTTTGCAAGCACACTCGCAAACACTTAATAGTATTGGCATTACAGCAGGTGTATCAGCAGGTAATCAAAAGTTTTTCTTTTATGACCATCCCGAAATTTCGCGCAAAAATTATATCTTTGGATTTAATGCCGCTGTGTTTGGTGAGTTTTTTACGAAAGATTATGTTCGTTGGGTAACAGAGATACAATACGACCAAAAAGGTTCGGTAGATAAACAACCGGAAGCAAATTATCCTAACCAATTGCAATATATTTGCTGGAATAATTATGCAAAAATAAGGTGGGAAAGAGATAGAATAATTCCTTATTTATTAATTGGTCCGAGGTTAGAATATATGATGGCGCAAGGCACTACAACGCCCGTAATTGTTGGTAAATTTTTGCCTCTGCACATTAGTGGTGCTTTTGGAGCAGGAGTAGAATTTGTAAGTTATTATAACTTTAAATTTTTTATCGAAGGGTTTTATAATCCAGATGTAATGCCTGCATACATATCGCCCGAAATGCACATAACAAACAAAAATATTGAGCTAAGAATAGGTTTAAAATACGAATTTAAAAAGAAAAGAGAAC
>CAILDT010000838.1 GCA_903833025.1 uncultured Bacteroidota bacterium
GGAGTTGCCAGCACTGCCACTCCCTAGTGAGGAAAAACGCATACTTTAAATCCTAAGCGAACTGCTTTATTTTAACTGCTCGTACATCAAGGCCACGATGCGATTAGCAGTAGTCGTCTTGACGCGGTTACCTTCTTTATCAACCACGGCTACAGCAGTGCTATTTTCTTTACCACTATCAGAAACTTTTACACGGTATTGTTTTTCTGGGTTGGTTTTTTTCTTGTCATCCGTACCCCAGAATTTCAACTTATCAACCATGCTTTTTTCTTCAGCTTTTGGTTCAGCAGCCACGTCTTTTTTATCATCATCACCCCAGAATTTCAAGCTTTCCAAGACGCCTTTCTTTTTCTTAGGCGTATCATCAATATCTACATCAGCATAACGCACGAAGAAAATACCATTTGAACGATCTTTATCCTCGATTACAAATCCAACGCGATCTAAAGCTAAACCGACACGACGCCATGCGCGATCAAAAGGATCATTTAGTAACAATGTTGCACTACCATCAGCTTCCTTGATGACTTCAGCGCGATTTAAGACGGCAGCAGAAACAACTATTGATTTGGATTTTTGCTCATCTACGCCCAATTTCACCATCAAGCGGCGCAACAACTCAACATCCAACTCAGCATCTTGAGCGCTAGCTTTTGCATCCGCAATTTCAGTTGACTGTGTTTGTACACGATTCTTACCATCATCGGCCGTACCTGACACTGAACGGTGGCTCATATAAATCTCGGTCGTATTTGAATCATTACCCAGTTCTAAGCGTGTGCGGAATTTTTTCTTATCAGCAAAACGAGATAACTTATCTAACCACTTATCAAACTTATCACCCCAATCGCCTGCTTCTTTCTTTTCAATGGCTTCTGAGTCTATCCACTCGGTTTCCATAATGCCTAGCTGTGGATTTTCAACACGGATTGCAAAGCCCATGTCGGTCCAAAAACTACGGATTACTGGCCATATTTTTTCTGCGGGGGCATTCACCACTAACCAACGTTGACCACCCGCTTTTTCTAGACGCACACCCTCTGGCGTTGCCAATACTTTTTCAACAGCAACTTCTTGTCCTTCTTGCGCTTGGCTGTAAGCTGAATAACTAGTACTGCCGGGAATAGAATAGGTATCGCTGCTTGGAGTAGCTGTTAAATCTGGAGGCACTTCAAGCGGCCGTGCCCGACCAGCCGATTTATAGTCTGGTTTAGTATCAATGAAAGGAATTGAATCGCATGCGCTTAACCCAGCCAGTAGCAACAAGTAAACTGCTGTTCTTTGTATGCCAGAACACTTAATTTTAGCTGACTTATTGTTGATTTTATTCATTCAGACCTCTTAGAAAAATATGTAAAATTGACGAGCAATTTCCAATTATAAAATATTTGCGAATTTACAGGCAGCATTCACAACATCAAAATATTGCGCCGACAAATTCACCAATGGCAACCGAATGCCTGTTTTAATTAAACCCATTTGCGCCAACACCCATTTCACAGGAATTGGATTGGCCTCAACAAATAATTTCTGATGCAAAGAAAATAATTTTGCATTGATGTTACGTGCCACCGCCACATCCCCAGCAATCGCTGCTGCACACATTTCATGCATTAATTTTGGCGCGACATTTGCGGTCACTGAGATGACACCTTTCCCACCTAAAA
>CAILDT010000839.1 GCA_903833025.1 uncultured Bacteroidota bacterium
CAATGTTTGGCTCAACCTTTCCCAAAGGTTGTTTCTAAAAGTATTTTATTTATAATGAGTAGATTTTTTATCAAAAACCCAATGACAGTCGTTCAAATGAACTTGTGTTATAATTCGTTGTCGCAAGGCCGGTGCCGAAATATTTGCATCTCTCGCTGCATCCGCAATAGTATCAAATGCGGTTTTCTCTGCAGTTGAACAACAGACTTTTATAACCGGTTGTTCGTTATATTGTTCCTCTTTAGATACGCCGGTATAACGAAACAAAAAACCTTTACATGCACGCTTCTCTCTTAAAGCAATACCTATAGCCGTACCAGTCGTGAGACCAAGTCCTCTGCCAGCGGCTTCTATGCTTTCATACGTATTTATTACTTGTCCGGTTTCTTTATTGATTTGATCGATTGAACGTTTTGCCTTTTTGACATAAGGTGTTTCTGGGTCAATCGTTTCCTTTGCGTTTAGTGTACCCATAATGACATTTTCAGTTGGTTCATTTTTTATAATACTTAATAAGCTAGAAAGATCGGTCGATTTTTCTATAAATAATTTCTCTAGTGTGACTGAAATATCAATAACATTTTTAACATTTTCAAACGTCCCTTCAAACCGATTATTCCCGAGTAATGTCATGGTTTGTTTCAAAAGAAACATCATATTTTTTTCCGAGAAAGGATATTTCACTAGTTCTTTATACTTTAGTTCGCCGGCCGGATATAATTGTTTCATAGAATTATGAACATTATCAAAATCTTTCTTCCTAGCTATAGAGCAAACAAAACGCAAATCTTCACATTGAAATGCGTATAAATAATAACCATTATTACAAATGGTATAATTACTGACAATTTTATCTCTGCAAACCGTTGTCAAGTCGCTAGGATTTTTCCCCAAATAGTTTTCCAGTTTTTGGGAAAGTTCCGTTAATTTCTTGTCCTTCTCTTCATTTGCTTCTTTTAATTTATATATTTCTTCTTCTAATTGGGTGTTTTTCTGTAATAATAAATTATAATTCTCCAGATTATATTCATTTTGTTTAATTATTTCTTTAATAAATTCTTCCATTTTTTCTAGTGTAAATTCCTCCTCGTTTAATGCTAATAATTCACGATGCGTAATATCATCGGCTGTGGTAATTAATCGCAAGCGTTGCTTTAAAATAGGATGTTTTTTAATAAGATTTTCAATCTCAATCTTGTTCTTGACTTTATATGCAGCATGTAAGACAAAATTATCATATGTTTTCTTATGGCATTTTACGCGTTCAGCTAAATTATTACTTTGGCCGAATTTAATGACTGTCTCGTGATACATTTTGTGTCCGGGTATGCCGAGTGTTTTATTGTCTATTTTTCCAATGTAGATGCACTGCGTATTCAAGGGGAATTGCTCGATGATCGTCTTTTCTTTTAATAAGTCTTTGTCTTTCGAGACGGTTTGCAGTTGTTCAGATTGGATTTGTAACTGTTTTCTCATTTCACTACTTTCTTCATTGATAACTTCTTGAATGATTTGTTCCATCTTTAAAAAATATTCATGAATTTCGTCGGCTTTTTTTGTGCCGGCTTTCAAACACATTGATTTAAAGGTTTTAACGTTTAACATAAAAACTTCTTTGTTATGGC
>CAILDT010000840.1 GCA_903833025.1 uncultured Bacteroidota bacterium
AAAAAGGGGGGATTAAAAGCTCGTCTCTTTCGCCCCGCGACAAACGTTATTAAATGCTTGAAACTTCATACTGGCAGGTCGCCCCCCCTTTTTTTTATTTCATAAATCTTATGTTATCAGTAGTGCTTTTCTTTCGTGTCAAGTGTTTCAAGCGTTATTGTATTATTATTTTCTTGTTCGTTACGGTTTTCTTTTCGTCTGTTGTCCGCACGAAGTAAATACCTGCTTCCATTTCGCCTTTGTCTATCACAAGTTGTCTGCCTGTAAAGTTTATTATTTTTATTTCTTGTCCAAGTAGGTTAGTTATTTTAATTGTTGTGTTCTTTTGTTCTTCTGCAAAACTAATTGTGGTCTGCAATGAAAAAGGGTTTGGATAAATTGAAATTGTTTCTTTTATTGTTCGTTCTTCTATGCCTTCGTGAGAAGTAGGGCAATAATATTTAGCAATAAAAGCAGTTTCACCAGGAAGATTATATAAAGTATCTGTACCAACAATGAATGGGTGAGTAGCATCAGAACCAAAGTCTCCTTGGATGTAAGCATTGCCAAATTGGTCTGTGGCAACTCCACTTTGGTCATCACCTCCACTCCCAAGTGTATTCCAACACAATATATTTCCGTTAGTATCAAATTTGATAATGTACATCGGGTCTTCAAATATAGGTGGTGGTGTTATGGTATCCGAATCAAATATCATACTATTAGAAAAACTTCCAACTAAATATACATTGCCGTCTATATCAGGACTGACAGAATAACCCCAATCACCTCCAAATCCTCCCGACCCTTTAGCCCAGATAACATTTCCTAATGGGTCGTATTTTATAATAAAAGCGGAGTAACCGCCTGCACCTGCACTATTCAAAGTTGAACTATTAAATGTAAGTGTTGTGCTGTTAAAACCTCCAGTAATAAAAATGTTCCCACTCAAATCAGAACTAACAGAATATACATAATCAGCATTGTTACCATTTCCTGATTTCGCCCACATAACATTTCCTAAAGAATCATACTTTACTACATAGATGTCGCAAGACGAACCGCTGCTAACAGCATTGGTTACTGTAAAACTTCCAAAAGTTACAGAAGGACTAAAAAAAACACCAGCCATAATAATATTTCCCGACCCATCAACATTCAGAGCATAACTTGTTTCAAAGCCAGTACTACCTTCCGATTTTCCCCACAATAAATTTCCATTGGTATCATACTTAATCAGAAAAGCATCCCACCCACCAGCACTTATTAATGTAGTAGTTCCAAAAGTTACAGTATCATAGTAATAACCCGAAATGATTACATTACCTGATGGGTCTGCACCTACACCATAACCGACATCACCATTTGTAGTGCTTGCATTTGCATTCTTTCCCCAAAGTTCATTTCCATTGGAATCGTATTTAACAATAAACATATTGTTAGCTGAACTATTAATTAAAGTTATACTGCCAAAAGTTATTGTTGGGCTTGGTGTCTGACCAGTTATATAAACACTTCCATTTATGTCTGTACATATTGATTGTGGAACATCATTATTTACACCTCCTCCAGATTTCAACCATAATGCATTACCTGAAGGGTCAAATTTTGCTACATAAATATCTGTTTGCATATAATGACTATTATAAACAGTAAAACTACCAAAGGTTATACTGCTATCAGAATAAGTGCCTGCTACAATTATATTACCATTTGAATCTGTACAAATTGCCCAATCATCACTAATGTGGCTACCAATTCCACTCCTTACCCACAACCAATTCCCTGCCTGACCAAATGAAACAAGTTGAAGCACGGCTAAAATAATAAGCAAGTTAATTTTTTTCATTTCGTCTTTTTTGATTCTTCTGTTCGTTACTTGCAGTCTGTTTCAAGTTAGCACGGGTCTTGGCATTACTGATAACGTTTGAAAGATTTATGAAGTAAAAAAAAGGGGGGATTAAAAGCTCGTCTCTTTCGCCCCGCGACAAACGTTATTAAATGCTTGAAACTTCATACTGGCAG
>CAILDT010000841.1 GCA_903833025.1 uncultured Bacteroidota bacterium
AAAGATTGCTTCGCGAAAAGCTCGCAATGACGTAATAAGAACTAAATTTTTATAATGGAAAACATAAACATCACCATCATTCAATCTAATTTACACTGGGAAGACAAGGAAGCAAACCTCAATATGTTTTCGAGGAAAATAAAAAATGCTCCTGATAGTACCGATTTAATTATTCTTCCCGAAATGTTTACTACCGGCTTTAGTATGAATGCAGTCTCTCTGGCTGAAGAAATGAACGGCGAAACCGTAAACTGGATGCAGAAACACGCAGTAGAAAAAGGATGCGCCATTGTAGGTAGTTTTATTTGTGAAGAGAACGATAAATACTTTAACCGCCTCGTTTGGGTTGATGATAAAGGTGCTTGCAGTACTTACGACAAGCGGCATTTGTTTAGTATGGGCGATGAAAACAATCATTATACAAAAGGAACTAAACGACTAATTGTAGAATTAAAGGGTTGGAAAATCTGCCCGCTTATCTGTTATGATTTGCGGTTTCCGGTGTGGAGCCGCAATACCAAAACCAATCCGTATGATGTATTAATATATGTTGCCAACTGGCCCACCTTGCGAATAGATGCTTGGAAAACCTTGCTACAGGCACGTGCAATAGAAAACCAATGTTATGTGGCAGCAGTAAACCGAATAGGCGATGATGGTAACTTTATACTGCATAGTGGATATTCGGCGGTGATTGATGCTAAAGGACAAGTGATATGCGCTACTCAAAAAAGCGAAGAAAATATAAATACGGTTACTTTAATATATGAAGACTTAGATAATTTCAGGAAGAAGTTTCCCGTTTTGGACGATGCCGATTAATCTTCCCGTCATTGCGAGCTTTTCGCGAAGCAATCTCAAAGAAAAAATTTGTAAATTCTTATCTATTCGTTATTCGTAACCGAAACTTTCCATTCCAAATCCAAATCCCAATTGGAACGAATATTAATTGCCCCATCATAATAAATTACTTTCTCTGGTTGTTTTTTCATCATATAATTTCCTGTATCCCATTTACCATTAGCATTATCATCATAAATTAATTTCAGTTTATATTGTTGAGGATGCAAATACGAATAGTTAATAATTTGCCCTGCCGAAATAATATTTTCACGAACAATATTTTCTTTATCATCCAAAAGCTGTAAAATATATTGCCCTTTCGTTTCGGGTACAGTTACTTTTAATTTCACTGTTCCATAAAACTTTTCATCTCTGGTTTTAAAATCTATTTTTATGGTATCATTTGTTAAACCAAAGAAATCGGTAAACGTATTTGGCGGAATAAAGAGGTGGTATTTGGTGGATTCTTTTGATGGGGTGAATACTTCTGTTGATTTAAGTGGGGCTATAATTATTGTTCCCGGATTATTAGGGCCTTCAATAGCTTCTGTTGAATCCCACGTTTCTTTTTCAATAGCAACCATATTATAATAGTCGAAATTGCCATAATGATAATCCTTAATGTTTTTAGCCAAAACAGAATCTTGTTTTAATTGAACTTTAATAGTATCGCTAATATTATTTATCGGTTGAGAAAAGTTTAATATAATTGGATTATTCAAATCGAAATTCTGATTGCCATTAAAGTTATTTAATAGTGTAAGTTTCAACGGATGTCTTTTTGATTTAAGTGCATCTTCTTTGCTAATTAATTTATATTCTAAGGTATCCATTACTTTATTCTTTCCATAAATCAACCGTAATTTCAAATTGTCTTGGGCAACATTTCTGAACCAGTAATTCAACGTGTCCATATTTTTTGAAAAGTCCATTATCCTATCTTCATATTTAATTTTAGCATTAATCGGCTCCACAAAAAGACTATCCATTTCTGCCCCTTTATTAAACACAAACATAATTTTACCATAACTATCATAAGTGTTCTTTTTTAAATAAAACTTCTTCGGTGTTTCCTGAAACAAATCAATTAATATCTTTTTCTTTTCTTTAATATCAATTGGTACATCTATAAAACCAATACTTTCGGCTTCGCCATCATATTTGTAATTATTGTTGCCATCTTTTATCGCAACCAATTTATACTTACCTGCTTTAATATTATTTATCTGAAAGGTGCCATCCTCCTTTGTTTTAGAAAAATAATCAGGCAGGTGTTTGTATACTACACTATCATTATTAGTATTGTAAAGCATTACCAATATCCCTTTTTCAGTAGTGTGATTAAAACCATTTTCCACTTTACCCTTTAAACTAAGCGAGTCGATAAAACTACCAGTAGAGAATATATACTTAAAGTTTTCTATCGGATTGTTTTCTGTAATATCCTGTATCGCATTGCCGAAACTAAAGCAATAAGTGGTGTTTGGTTTAAGTGTATCTTTTTTATCAATAACAATATTTAACGATTTACCTTTGATAGTTATTTCGGGAATAGTTTTAAGTGGCGGAGAAATTATTAGTTGACTATTCAAATCTTTCAACTGCACAAATTCATTAAAAGTTATTTGAATTGATCTTGAATTAAAGTTAGTTTGCGCGCTATCGGGAGAATACTTAACAACCTTTGGTGCTGTTGAATCTCTCTTGCCTCCACCGGGTGCAACTACTTGTGCACAGGCTTGCAGAAAAATAACCGCAGAGAGCACAGAGGTTTTCGCAGAGTTTTCAAAGGAAAATCTCCACGTTCTTTGCTTAATACTCTGCGTACTCTGCGGTTTAATTCTCATAAAGACTTTCAATAATTTTAATTACTTGTTCCAAATAAGCTTTATCTGTTTCATCAAAGTCGGCAAGGTGTTCGCTATCTACATCTAAAATTAAATTCACTTCTACATTCCTATCAAATGCGGGCAACACAATCTCTGATTTAGATAAACTACTACAGGCAATATGTCCGGGAAATGTATCTACATCATCCACAATAATTGTTTGTTTTGTTTCCCAGCACTTTCCGCAAACTCCTTTTCCATAAGCAATACGAGTGCAGGCAACAGGTCCTTGAAATGGTCCAAGTACCAATTGTTTTTCTTTCACAAAATAAATACCCACCCAAAAAAAGTTCATTCCATATTTAAGTGCTGCAATAATATTAGAAAGATTGGCAATCAAATCATTTTCTCCTTCCACCAATGCTTTTAACTGTGGCAAAAGCGATTCGTACTTTTCCTTTTTATTTGCTCCTGAAATTAGTATTGATTCCGACATTGTATTTTTTAGAAATGCAAAAATACTTTAATTTATGTTAAGATATAGCTACTAACTTGCATACGCCATCGTTACTATACTAACTCTCACATCTGGTATTTGTAAAAGCGTTTGCGCACACGCTTCTAAAGTTGCTCCGGTTGTTATAACATCATCCACCAGTAAAATATGCTTGCCGCGTAATGAAGTAAAATCATTTAATTTAAAAGCTGTTTCTACATTTTGCCACCTGTTGTATCTGGATTTTCTGGTTTGACTTTCAGAATTAAACTCTCTGTAAAGCGTCTTAAAATCTGTTTCCACATCCATACTTTCAGATAATCCTTGCGCAAATTTCTCGCTCTGATTATAGCCGCGCAACTTCAACTTTCTTTCATGCAAAGGCACAGGAATTATAATATCTACAGTATTAAAATCTACACATTGTTTTAATTCGTCGCCATATAAATTGCCAATAAAAACTCCTACTTCCATTTGTCCTTTATATTTCAACTGATGTATTAAATGCTGCACCTTTCCTTCTTTCAAAAAGTAATAATACGATGCCGCTGAATAAATTGTTGCTCTTCCCCAAAATATTTTTGCAATTGGATTATCGTTTTCCAAATGAAAATTAGTTTTAGGTAGTTTATAAATGCAGGAGATACATAAGCTCTGTTCGTGCTTGTACAAACCATTTCCACAGGCAGCACATAAGCTGGGAAACAGCAAAGAGAAAAAGTCTTTTAACAAAGTATAGTTTCTTTACGCATAAAATATATTACTTTTGTAACAACTAAAATTAACTAAAATTATGGAACAAGAAACGAAACCCGAAGAAAAGAAATCGAATAATAAATTATTATTGATTTTACTTGCATTGTTATTAATTGGCAACGGAACATTTGCCTGGATGTGGTGGACAGAACGCGGCAGAGCAAACACTGTGGTTGTAGAAAAACAAAATGTAATTATTGAGAGTGATAATGTGAAAGCAAATTTGCTCGATTTGCAACAACAATTCGCAGCATTGCAAACAAGCGATAAAGGGTTAAATGCTGATTTGGAGGAGAAACGTGCACAGATTGCTGATTTATTAGAACAGGCAGAGAAACATAAAAACGATTCGTATGTTATTTCCAAATTAAAAAAGGAAACAGAAACATTGCGTAAAATAATGCAGCATTTTGTTGTTGAAATAGATTCGTTAAACACTTATAGCAAACAAGTGGTTGCCGAAAAAGAACAGGTAACCACCGAATTACATTCCGAAAAAGATAAAACATCTAAACTAAGTAAAGACAAAGAATCATTACAAAGCACCATTAGTTTAGGGTCGGTATTAAAAGCCGAAAACCCAACTGCAACAGGAGTTAAATTCCGTTCGGGAGGAAAGAAAGAAGTGGAAACAACTAAAGCATCTCGTGTGGAAAGAATAAAAGTTTCGTTTGTATTGGGCGAAAATAAAATAGCGAAGAAAGGCAACAGAGAAGTATATATACGTATTACAACTCCGGATGGAAAAGAGCTTTGCAAATCGCCGGACGAAGGAAATATGGTGAAGATAAACGGAGGCAAAGGTTTTTATGCTGCAAAGCAAGATGTAACTTATGCGAATGAAGATGTGGCAGTAAATGTAATGTGTGCCAGTCCTAATCCATTTATTGCAGGTAAATATTTAATAGATATAATATGTGATGAAGTAATTGTAGGGCAAACAACTATTACTTTAAAATAAGTGAATCCAAACATAAATCCTGATAGTGAAAATTTAGACTCTGCCGAAAAAGAGTTTGAGAAAGTATTACGTCCTGCCGAGTTCTCTGATTTTACGGGGCAATTCGAGGTAGTGGAAAATCTTAAAATATTTGTGCAGGCAGCCAAACAACGTAGTGAAGCGTTAGACCACGTGTTACTACACGGTCCTCCGGGGTTAGGCAAAACCACCTTAGCAAACATTATAGCATCTGAATTAGGGGTAAACATTAAAATTACTTCTGGTCCGGTGCTCGATAAACCCGGTGATTTAGCAGGATTATTAACCAACTTGGAAGAATACGATGTGTTGTTTATTGATGAAATACATCGTCTTAGTCCCATTGTTGAAGAGTATTTATATTCAGCAATGGAAGATTATAAAATTGATATAATGATAGACAGCGGACCTAATGCCCGCAGTGTTCAAATAAAATTAAATCCTTTTACATTGGTTGGTGCTACTACCCGTTCGGGATTATTAACTTCACCTCTTCGCGCACGTTTTGGTATTAATTCCCGCTTGAATTATTATGATTCTGCTCTTCTTAAAAAGATAATTATTCGTGCGGCAAGTATTCTTAATGTACCTATAACTGATGAAGCGGCAAATGAAATAGCCCGCAGAAGCAGAGGAACACCGCGTATTGCAAATGCTTTATTGAGACGTATAAGAGATTTTGCACAGATAAAAGGTACAGGTTCCATTGATATAGAAATTGCTCATATTGGGCTTTCTGCATTAAATGTGGATAAAAACGGACTGGATGAAATGGACATTCGCATTTTATCTGCATTGATAGAAAAGTTTAAAGGCGGACCAGTAGGACTTACCACCATTTCTACCGCCGTTGGCGAAGAAGCCGGAACGATTGAAGAAGTTTACGAACCATTTTTAATTCAGGAAGGTTACCTTGTTCGCACCCCGCGCGGACGCGAAGCTACTGAACTTGCTTACAAACATCTTGGTAAAATTCCGAAAGCCAACAAAGGCAGCTTGTTTGATTTGGAGTAACTGTAAAACAAAAATGTTGCTTAATGAAAAGTACTATAAAGTTTAACGGAAATAATACCAACACCTAACACCATAAAAAAACAAACACAAACAATATTAAGAAATTTAATAATAAAATCGGCTTTGTGAAAATCAGCGTTCCTTTTCATTTTTAAAATTATTAATAAAGCAAGTAATATCCAAAGAATCCCTCCGGCATAAGCAGTTACAATAAATTGGAGCATAGTAGTATTTATTAATTCAAATTAAAGTTTTGTTTCTTTCTTTATAAGAGTTGTTTTCCAATGAAAAGGTTGGGTGATAACTTATTAACACCTTTAATCGCTTTAAAAGGTATCCCCGTCTATGATTTTGGCAGCAGTGTTATATATATTTTATATATTTGTTTCCCAATTTAACAAGCCGCCCAACCATTTTAATGGAAATGCGTCTTACAATAGCCAAGTAAATGATTGTTGATAGTTTAGGAGAGAAAGAACTTATAAAAATGTGTATCAAAGGCGACAGACGTTGCCAAAACATATTGTATGAGAACCTGTCGCCTAAAATGATGGTGGTGTGTTATCGCTACTCCAGAAATAGAGAAGATGCGGAAGACACCCTAATGGAGGGTTTTTTAAAAGTATTTGAAAACATAAAACAGTTCAGAAACGAAGGTTCGTTTGAAGGTTGGGTAAGAAAAATAATGGTGAATACAGCAATTACAAAATTTAAAAAAACAAATACACTTGCCGTAGTAGTTAGTATTGAAAGCATACATTACGGTATAAAATCAGATGAAAATACGTTTGATGAAATGGGAGCAAAACAACTAATGGAGATGATTCAACAATTACCCCCTGCGTATCAAATGGTGTTTAACTTATATTCGTTTGAAGGAATGAAGCACAAGGAAATAGCAGTAAAATTAGGCATTTCGGAAGGCACCTCTAAGTCAAACCTTTTTGATGCGAGAGCAATATTGAAAAAAACAATTGAAAAAACTAGACAATATGATTTGGTTTCTAATGGCTGATGAATGAATTGAATCAAGATATAGACCACTTATTTCAGGAAATTGTAGAGCCATCTGAAATGCAACCATCGCAAATGGTGTGGACTACTATTGACAAAAAATTGAACGACAAGCAACAAATTAAGATGCACCGTAAATACAAACGTATCTTAAACTTTTCGATAGGAATGTCGTTAATGGTTATCTCGTTGTTATATCTTATATTTAATCAAAATACGAAGAAGAAAGATTTTATTCAAAATGTTACTGTTGAGAATACACAAACGGCAACCGTAACTGATAACTCTGCTGCAACACCTACCGCTTCTGTTGTAGCAAATAATAATGTAGCAAACAATAATAAACAAACAAACAATACCACTGTAGACGCTAATAAAAATAGCGGGTTAGGAAAAGACAATTTTTCAACCCCTGCTGTAGGTGCTATTAATACTGATAATAGCGCGATTGTGATTCCTGCAACAAACAATGCTAATGAAATTATTGCAACCGCTGATAATAATAACACAGTTGCAAAAAGCATTAACCTGAATAGTACAACTGATAATAATAAAACAGGAAATAATGAACCAACAGTTACGAATAACATTGTTGAACAAACTACTCCTAATTCAAATAATCTAGAAATCAATAACAGTAAAGTTAATAATTCAGAAGCCGTAATATCACCTGCAAATACAGTAGCAGATAATAACAATGCGGAAACCTCTGCTATTCCTGCTATTGATAATACAACAGTAAAATCATCTGTAGAAGAAAATGCTAATTCTGTTACTTCGGTTGCTACTGAACAGGTAAAAGAAAATACAATTAAGCCAACAGAACCGCAGGATAATATTAAAGCAGAACCTGCGACAACAAATGAAGAAGTTTTAAAATCGACAACTACTGCCGAACAGCCACAAGCATCAGTAATAATAGAAAAAATAGATTCTGCTAAAACAACAAATGTAATTCCTGATAGCACTATTACTTCTGTAACTGATTTTAATAATCCACCAAACACAGATGGTTTATGGAAAGATTACAAGTTTTTTGTTGGTGCTTTTTATTCGCCTGATGATGTTAGGATGAAACCAAATTATATAAATGGTGATGGAAATAGATTTATCGAACAAGCCAAGTACTCATATTCTACAGGAATTAAAGCAGGCTATCAAATTACTAAGCACTTTAGTGTAACTACAAGCGTTATTTATTCAACCATTTCAAGTTCCTTTGATTTTAACAGGTCAATAACTTCCGGTAAAGTAACCACCGACTGTTCTTGGTTTACAACCTATGGTATTGTTACAATGCCGGTGATTAACTCAACCACTGAAACTTGCATTCCTATTAAATACACTTCAAAAATAAATGTTAGTGGCATCGAAAAAATAAAATATGTTTCTGTGCCTTTTGAAGGACAATATAAAATTGGTAAAAAACAATTGAGTGGTTTTGTTTCACTTGGATTTGCTGCAAATTTCTTGGTTTCACATAACGCAACAATAAACGATTTAGTTTCGGGTGTTCAATACACTTCAAATATTTCAGGATTGAAGAAAACGTATTTTAGCGGAGCTATAGGGTTAGGGGTTCAATATAGAATGTGGGAACGTATTTCGGTTTTCCTTGAACCTACTTATCGGAAATCACTGAATCAAATTACTGAAAACTACCAAGACGACTTGCCTTATAAAACCAAGCTTTCTATTTTCGGGCTGAATGGAGGTTTGAACTTTCTCTTCTAAAATCCTATTTGTTTATAGAATTAATAAGAATATTAAGGGTTGAGCGCACCCTCTAATAAGTCAATCTTTTCAATAAACGTCATACAGTTATTTATATAAATATCTGCGGCTAAAGATTGTTGAATAGAAGGTACATCTTGCAATAAGCGGGTATTGTCAAATACTTGTCCTAATTCCATAAAACCAAGATAAGGGTCTAACCCAGCAAGGAGAATACGAAGTGCGCTTGGGTCTTCAAATACACGATGCCAGTAGTCAAGGTATTCTGGGTATTTATATATTTCACTATCGGGTTGCAATTTACCTTTTGCCCAAAGTTTTATCTGATTAAGTAACGATTTGTTTACGAAGCGAAAGGGCGGTAAATCTGTAAAATAAGCTTCCATACTATTGCAAACTTTAAGAGTGGTGGTTGCTGCTGCCTGTCCCGATGATATGTGATATACCTTGTGTTTTCTATTTGCAAATAATAAACAGACGATTGCATTGGCGGCATAATCAACAGGAATCATATCGAGTTTCGAATTTCCATCGGCAGGTATAAATCGTAATTGATTGATAGTAGCTGCTGCCCATAAAATAACTGGAGAACGCGGTACTACTTTTCTGCTATCGCCCATAATAATGGAAGGGCGAGCTATTAGTATTTTATCGTCTGGTAAATGTTTGTGAATTATTAATTCACCGTGCATTTTAGTGTAGGTATATTTAACAAGGTGCGAAGCTGCAAGATTGGGTGATTCATCTTCAAATATTAATCTGTTTTTTATATCCTTCCCACAAATAGTGGCAGTACCTATATAAAGAAATGTTTGAAGATGAGGCAATTTTTTTGCCCAAAGTAATATTTTTTCTAAACCACCCATATTAGCCCTTTCCACCATATCATCGTATATTTTGGAGAAAGAGGTATTTGCAGCCGAATGTATTATTACATCAGTGTCAGTAATGGTTTTATTGTTTAATAAAAAATCGGTAAGGTGTTCGTCGAAGAGGTTACCAATGATTGGGATGATTTTCTTTTCGTCAAAATAATCGTGATGAATGCGGAAGATGTTTTCTAATTTTATCATTGCCTCGTCTTCGGAGAAAGCACGTAAGAAACAATAAATTTTATCTACCTCACTTCTTTTAGAAAGATTAACAAGAAGTTCTCCACCCAAGAATCCGGTTGAACCGGTTAAAAAAATATTCATCTAATTATTTGTAAAGTTTTTTATAGTAAAGTAATTGTTAAAATAAACTTCTATTAATAGTATAGACCTTTAGTTACGTATTTGGTTTAGTCGAAAATCTCTAACCCTAGTATTCCTAGTATTATAAAAGAAATAGAAATTATCTTAGTTATAGAAATCGTTTCTTTAAAAAACATAATGCCAATAATTGCTATTAATGCAGTGCCCGCACTTGCCCAAATTCCATAAGCTATACTCACTTCCATTTTCTCTAGAACAAACACTAAAGCTGCCAAGCTAATTCCATAAAAAAGGAATACTAATATAGAAGGAACAAGTTTAGTAAACCCTTCGGCATATTTCATACATATTGTTCCAAGAACTTCGAAAACAATACCCAAGGAAAGCATCAACCACTTCATTTCTTTATCTATTATTAATCAATAATCGGCAGAAAAATATTTTTATTAATCGGCAAATGTAAGGATATTTGACAAATCTACCTTTAAATATTTTACCACAAACCTTTTAAGATAAATTAACATAAAAAATGATTTCCTATATTCGCCCTCCCAAATCAATTATTTTACAAAAATGGATTTATCAAAATTAAAAAAACGACCTTCTTATCCTTTCGAAACTATAGCTGTTGCGGTATCTTTTTCTGCCCGTTGTCAGCCAATATTGCTGGAAGCAAAAAGAATTTCGGATGTATGTGGTGCTTCTTTATTGTTGCTTCACATAGGAGAAAAGACAAAAGACAAAGAAAATGAACTGGATGAGATAATGGAAAAAGTGGGGATCGATGCCAACAAATCAAGAGTTATATGGATGGAAGGCGAACCAGTAGAAACAATATTGAAACTATGCAAATTAAACATTGTTGACTTACTAATTCTTGGAGCATTGGAAAAAGAAAATCTCCTAAAATTTTATCTCGGTTCCATTGCTCGAAACATTAGCCGTAAAGCAAAATGTTCGGTTTTGTTGCTTACTAATCCTTCTGATACTCCGCAGAAATTTAAAAAGTTTGTGGTAAATGGGGTGGAGAACCCCAAAACAATACATACTATAAAAACATCTCTATACCTTGCAAAGCTTTTAAAGGTAAAAGATATTACGATTGTAAATGAAGTGGACGTACCCGGGCTGGCAATGACAATAGCCGAGGATAGTACGGCTCCTCAAACGAAAGAAATTAAAAGAAATTTAACAGAGGAATCGGAAGAGGTGCTGCAAATGGTGATTGAAAAATGTGACGTGGGTAATATAAACCTCACCAATAAAATTATTAAAGGCAAACCCGGTTATGCCATCAGTAAATTTGCGAAAGATAAAAAAGCAGATTTGCTTGTAATTAACTCACCTGATACTAATCTTAATTTATTCGACCGCATTTTTGCGCACGATATTGAATATGTATTAGCCAATTTGCCTTGCAATGTTTTAATAATTCATTCGCGGATTTAAACCTTTATGGTAACCCAACTTAGTCATAATGAATTAATAGTTTTGTTGCTTTCTATAAGTGCGATGCTTATTGTGTCGCGCATATTTGCCGAACTTGGTAAGCGGTTAAAACTACCTGTGGTGATGGGCGAACTTATTGTTGGGATAATGCTTGGTCCTACAATTTTTGGAATGATAAATCCAGTTGCGTTTAATTATTTGTTTCCGCAAACTGGTAATGTGCCTTTAGCGATGGATGGTATTTTTAAGCTTTCGGTAATTATGCTTTTGTTTGTTGCTGGTATGGAAGTGCAACTTTCATTAGTTTTGAAACAAGGTAAAGTGGCGGTTTACACCAGTTTGTTCAGTATGGTAATTCCGTTTTTTACTGGCTTTGCAGTTGCTTGGTTTTTCCCCGAGATATTTTCTATCAGTAATGAGCCGCAACCGAAATTGTTATTCGCATTGTTTTTTGGTACAGCGTTATCCATCTCGGCACTGCCTGTTATTGCCAGAATATTGATGGATATGAATTTATTTAAAACAAACATCGGAAATGTAATTATTGCATCTGCAATGTTTAACGATTTAATTGGCTGGTTAATATTTTCGTTTGTATTAAGTTTAACCACCACTACGCACGGCGAACATTTAAGTTTGTGGTACACCATTGCTTATATCTTAGGATTTGGATTGTTTATGCTCACCATCGGCAAAAAAATAATTGATAAAACATTGCCTTGGATGCAAACAAAGTTATCGTGGCCCGGAGGAGTGCTTTCCATTTCGTTAGGTATTTGTTTATTATCAGCCGCATTTACCGAATCCATAAATATTCACGCTATACTGGGTGCTTTTATAGCAGGTATTGCTTTTGGCGACAGCGTTCATTTGCGTGAACAAGCACGCGAAATAATACATCAGTTTGTAACTAACTTTTTTGCGCCGTTGTTTTTTGTTTCCATCGGCTTAAAAGTAAATTTTATTGAAAACTTTAATCCGCTTGTAGTTGCTATTGTGCTTGTGTTGGCTTATGTAGGTAAAGTTTTGGGTGCCTTTATTGGTGCCCGATTAGGTGGGATGAGTAAAAACCACGCACTCGCTGTTGGTTTTGGGATGAATGCTAGGGGAGCAATGGAAATAATACTCGGCACATTAGCCCTTAATGCTGGTTTAATAACCAAACCTATTTTTGTTGCACTTGTCATAATGGCTTTAGTAACCAGTTTAACAAGCGGACCATTAATGAAACGATTTATTGATTAAAATTATGCTCGGACTAAAACTTGCCACCGACCCACGCTGGGTAAATATTGTAGAAAGTAATATTGAAGAAATACTTACCGACCACGCTTGGTGCGAACAAAAAGCAGCTACCAACGCGCTATCACTCATCATCAATAATCCAAATTATACTGAGATGGTAACCGCCCTTATTTCCTTGGCGAAAGAAGAGTTGGAACATTTCGAACAGGTACACAACCTCATAAAGGCAAGAGGTAAAACTTTAGGGATGGAGCGCAAAGACCATTACGTAAACGAGCTATATAAGTTTATGCAAAAAGGAGGAAGCAGAAAATCATCTCTTGTAGATAGATTATTATTCTCCGCAATGATAGAAGCCAGAAGCTGTGAACGATTTAAAGTGCTTTCAGAAAACATAAAAGACCCCGAATTAGCTAAATTTTACCGCGACTTAATGATTTCGGAAGCCGGACATTATACCACCTTCATCGGCTTTGCCCGTAAATATGGTGATGGGATAGACATAGATAAACGCTGGAAAGAATGGATAGATTTCGAAGCATCCATTATTGCCAACTACGGAAAACAAGAAACGGTACACGGGTAAAACCTACTTTTCGTGAATTGTGAGTAGCGGAATATGTGTATGAAAAGCCATTTTCTTAGTATGTCGCTCCGCAATCATTTCGGAAAACACAACGTGCCTTCGAGGAATCATTATTAAAATATCGGCTTTTTGCTCATCAATAACTTTATTTATTCCGTCAGCAAGTTCGCCTTCGGGCAAATGAATGGAATGGTCAATCTTTTCGAAAATACCATCCAGTATCATTCCGCTGAGCGATTTATCATAACTCAATATCTGGTGAGGATGTATAACATTTACTATCCGTAGTTTTGAATTAAATGTTTCGCATACGGTTTTTATCTCCTTAATTGCTGTGCTGTTTTCAATGTTTTCGAAATCAGTTGCAAAAGCAATAGTAGCTAATTGTTTAAAACTCGCGCCAAGCGGAACAACAATAGTAGAACAATTTAAATTTTTAATAATAACAGTAGCATTGCTGCCAATTAATTTTTCGGTAACCACACCTCCGCCGGTTATGCCCATTACAATTAAATCTATTGCCTTTTCTTTTACAATATCTTTTGTGGTTTCGAGCAAATATCCGGGACCTGTTAAACATTCAATGGCTGGTTTGTAATTCAATTTCGCTCTTAATTCTTCGGCAAGGTTTTTTAATAAATTTAAGCTATCGTGTTCAATTTCGTCGTACGACGATAAAAGCACCGGCATTTCGGTAGCCACTGTAGGCATAGGATACACGTGCAGAAAGGTAATTTTACCATCGGTGTGTTTTGCTAACTCAATAGCATATTCAGCAGCATTTTTCGATGGGTCAGAAAAATCGATGGGTACAAGTATGTTTTTCATTGTATTTTTAATTAAATTGAGATGGTAAAAGTAGTAAAGAAATTATGAACTGACCAATAACTAACATTTAAATTCCCGCTACGCGAAATGAAACA
>CAILDT010000842.1 GCA_903833025.1 uncultured Bacteroidota bacterium
GTGGCAAAAAACTTTTCAAACATAAGCAGGAGAAATCTCCGGGTGGCAAAATAAATTTATTTTATGAGTAGGAAAAATAAATGTACTATGCCTGAACCCTATAAACAGGCACTTTTTAATTTTAAGAGCATATTTTGGGCTTTAATGTAGAAATGGCACTTATTTACTTTAGGAACGAGAAAGTGGATTGTGGGGCATATTTAGGAATTGATGCTTTTTGGGACTATTAATTGCTTTCTTATTTATTCGAAGCTGTTGTTGGTGCTTTCACCAACAACTACCAATAAAATAAATTACCAAATCTTCACTCTTACACTATCTTCTCTATACATTTTATCTCCGGCTTTAATATCGAATGCCTTATAAAATTCTTCCACATCACTTAGCGGACCATTAACTCGGAAAGGCGCAGGGGCGTGCTCATTGCTCATTACTTGTTTCGCCATCGAAGCATCTGTTGTGTTTACCATCCAAGCATAAGCATACGCTAAATAGTAGCGTTGAGTGGGGGTGTAGCCACCTATGAGGTCGTTGGATTGTCCTTGTTTTGTTTTGCGAAATGCTTCCAATCCCATCACCACTCCGCCTAAATCAGCAATGTTTTCGCCTTGCGAATTAGCTCCTTTTAAGTGCAAACTATCCAACACAATGTAATTATTAAACTGACGAACGATGCGTTTTGTTTTGGCTTCAAACTGTTGCTTGTCTTCCTTGGTCCACCAATCTGCTAGGTTTCCTTTCTCGTCATATTTACTACCTTGGTCATCAAAGCCGTGTGTTATCTCGTGTCCGAAGGTAGAGCCACCTATTATACCATATAACACAGCATCATCGGGCATACGTCCTTCAAAGCCCGGAACCATTATATTGCAGGCAGGCACCACTATTTCGTTGTTAGCAGGGTTATAATATGCGTTGTAGGTTTGTGGCTGCATATCCCATTCGGTGCGGTCAACCGGCTTACCATATTTGCCAAGCATAAAATTGTATTGCCATTTAAGTATGTTCATCACGTTGGCAACATAGTTGTTTCGGCTTATTTCGAGGCTCAACATATCTTTCCACTTATCAGGATAACCCACTTTCATAGTGATTTTTTGTAATTTAGAAAGTGCCTTTTGTTTTGTTACATCACTCATCCAGTCAATAGATTTAATGTGTTGGGCATATACATCACGAATATTATTTCCTATCTCCAGCAGTTTTTCCTTTGTTCCTTTCGGGCAATATTCAGCAACATATATTTGCCCTACAAGGTCGCCAAGCATACCATCGGTAGCTTTCACCATCGTTTTCCAACGGGGTTTTTGTTTGCTGATGCCATTCATAATAGTAGAATTAAAATGGAAATCTTCTGCCACAATATCTTTGTTTAGCAACTTTGCATAAGCATCAATTACGTTCCACTTTAAGTATGTTTTCCAATCATCAAGAGGTATTTTCTTCAGATTAGTTTCTAAAGCAGTATAATATTCTGGCTGCCCCACCACAATAGAATCAACATTTTTAAGCCCCAATAAAGATAAAGTTTGTTCCCATTTAATAGAAGGCGTAAGTTTATTTACTTGCGCCACCGACATTTTATTATAGTTTTTATATGGGTCGCGCAAATCTTCCATCTTTCTGCAACTCTTTGCCAGTGTAGTTTCCAGCGTCATAATAGTTGTTGCATTTTTATCTGCTGTTTTTTCATCCACACCAAATAAAACAAACATCGCTTTAATGTGTTTCACGTATTCCTTACGGATAGAGGCAGTGAGCGCATCGGTATTAAAATAATAATCACGCTCGGGCAATCCTAATCCTACCTGCCCAAGTCCTACAACATATTGCTCACTATTTTTATCATCTCTATTCACCCCGAAACCATACATTGGCTCCATTTCCATCGTTTGAAAAGCAGCAGTTACAGAAAGTAAATCGTTAATATTTTTAATAGCATCTACCTTAGCTAAATAATCAGCAAGCGGTGTAATACCTGCTTTTTCAATGCTTACCGTATCCATTCCGCTGAAATAAAAATCACCAATCTTTTGTTTGTTGCTTCCCTTAGTAGCTTTAGTATCCGCTGCGGATGATTCACATATTTTACGAATGTCTTCGTTTAGCGTATCCTGTATCGTTTTCCAGATACCATTGCTGCTTTCCGTTGAAGGAATAGGATTATGTTTAAACCAATTATTGTTCGCAAACTTAAAAAAATCTTCCTTCGGAGAGATAGAAGAATCAATATGTTCGGTAATCGGGTCGGATACGTTTGTTGTTTGTTCAGTTTTCTTTTCTGTGTGAGAACAAGAAGTTAGAATGATAGTTGCTGTAACAGCAAGCAATAGTGTTTTTTTCATAATAAAGGTTTAGTGTAATTTAATTTTTATTTGGTAAGTTCCTTGAATACATCCTCCAGCTTCTGCTCTTCCTTATGAAGCGTAAGCACCGCCATTCCATTCTGCACAGCAAATTGAAATATATCAGTACGAATGTCTTTATCCGTATTTGCTTCTATCTGCCAAATGTTTTCTTTAATATTTTTTGCATCCACAACTCCCGCAATAGTCTTTAATGCTGAAGAAGAAGTTTGTTTATCAAACTCAATAGTGATGTATTGTTTGCTTTGCGCCTGTGAGTTTTGCAACACAGAAGTAATATCATTGGCTACTATTTGTCCATTGTTTACAATAATTACGCGGTCGCAAACAGCTTCTACCTCCTGCATAATATGTGTGGAAAGCATTACCGTTTTTTGTTTGCCAATCTCTTTAATAAGCGTGCGTATTTCAGCTAATTGATTTGGATCGAGTCCTGTAGTAGGTTCATCTAATATCAATACTTTCGGGTCGTGAATTAATGCCTGTGCAAGCCCAACTCGTTGGCGATACCCTTTTGATAAAGCTCCAATTTTCTTTTTCTGTTCCACTTGCAAGCCAGTCATTTCAATCATTTCAGCAATGCGTGTTTTTACATTTTTAAGATGATGTAAACCAGCAATAAATTCTAAATACTCTTTAATATACATCTCCACATAAAGGGGATTGTGTTCGGGCAGGTAGCCAACATTCTTGCGTACTTCCAAACTTTCTTCTGCAATATCGTATCCGCAAACAGTTGCTGTGCCCGATGTTTGTGGAATAAAACAAGTAAGTATTTTCATCATTGTAGATTTGCCCGCCCCGTTCGGACCAAGGAAACCAACTATTTCGCCAGTGTTTACTTCAAAAGAAACATTATCCAATGCCTTTTGTTCGCCGTATAGTTTTGTAATATTGTTTGCTTTTATTGACATCTCTTAATTGTTGAATAACTTATTTATTGAAGCACAAAATTAATAAAATAGATGTGCTAATAATTAATAAGTTTATGGAAGGAAGAATGTAAGGATAAATGGAATATATCTGTAAATAACCTATATTTGTTCAATGAAAATTAAAAAACTTTTCTTTCTTTTTCTGCTTCTTTTGAGTGTTAGTTCTTTGTTTTCTCAGAAACAAGGAAAGGAAAAAAGAAACGTAAATACGTATAGAATTATTGTAAAAGTGGATGTATTAAAAGGTATAATAACTAGACCACAGACTTCAATAGAATGCTTTTTTAATGATAGATTTTCCTCCGAAATAGGTGCATCCTTATTGTATAATGTAAATGGAGCACACGATGAAAATACAGGATATAATTATGATGACTTAATTGGCTTATTAGTAGGTTCTGGCAAAGGATATGAGTTCTTTGGGGATATAAAGTATCGTTTTGATA
>CAILDT010000843.1 GCA_903833025.1 uncultured Bacteroidota bacterium
AAATGCGATAAGCATAAAAGCAAAAAAAACAGTGGCATATTTTAATATTATTTTTTTTGTTGAAGTTTTTGCAATCAATACATTTACCATAAACACAGGAAGTACGGCAATAGCAACATATATTTTTACAAAGACTAATAATAAAAATAAAACGGAAATCAATATTCCTTCTTTATAATCATATTTTTGTTTCATTCCGAAACGGCTTATGTACATCATTAATCCTATGATGCAGATAGCCAAAGATTCTTTTATCGGAGCCGAACTCCAGAATAAAATAGAAGGAACAAAAAAGATAGAAATGATAAGTTGATTTACTTTTGAAGGAAAATAAAAAACAAATGCTTTGTAAAGTGCTGTTAGCCCAACAAACGAAAAGAAACAGAAAAAAACAATGTGCACATAAAAATTACCAAATGAAAAAAGGTGAAGTATTGCATTAATAATAATCATTGTTTTAGAATTATTAAACAATGTATTTTCAAACATCCCATTCCAGTTTATCATTCCTTTAGTAAGGTTTTTTCCTGATAAATGGTCAATAAATAAAGTACTGTCAGAAAAACTGGAATGAAAATCAGATTGTGTATAATGGGTTGAATAAACAAGCCAGACAATTATCCCGAAAATTAATTTCAATAAAAAAAGCAATACCAATTTTGTTCTTGAAACACTTTCAATATCAAAAAACTTTATTTTACTTATCAGGAAAATAAAAGCGAGTGAATATAATATAGGTAGCACAAATTGCATTGGACCAAAGATAGATATTGCGTTTTTAATGGCGGTATTATTTTATCAAAATTAAGTATTCGGAGAAAAACAGTAATTTCGCCACCGATGAATATTAAAAAACATATACCAAATGTAATTACTTGCGGAAATTTATTGTGTGGGTGTTTGGCAACTCTATTTGCATTTAATACAGTTTCAATTCCAAATAAGATTGTCATGAGCGATAATCTTGTCTGGTGTGCTTATTTGGTAGGTATAGCAGCAGTGTTGGATTTTTTTGATGGATTTGTTGCGAGACTTTTGAAAGTAGGGGGCGAGATGGGAAAACAATTAGATTCATTGGCCGATATGGTAACATTTGGAGTAGTTCCAGGAGCGATTATGTTTAAATTAATCAGGTTATCTTCTATGAATGAACTGATGGGCATATACGATGGAACTAAAAATTATAATGTGTTTATATATTATTTTTATGGATTTTCAGCTTATCTGGCTTTTTTAATTCCAATCTTCTCTGCAATACGTTTAGCTAAATTTAATATTGATACGCGCCAAATTTCTTCTTTTATTGGGGTTCCAACACCCGCAAATGCAATATTAATTTGTTCAATACCACTTATTACTACTTTTCAGCCCATATTTTTAGAATTTGATGTTACCACTATTATATCAAATATTTATTTTCTGATTGGTTTAACTTTAATAATGTCCTACCTATTAGTTGCTGAACTTCCTTTGTTTGCGCTCAAATTCAAAACATTTAAGTGGGCAGATAATAAAATACGTTTTGTATTTTTAATAAGTTCTTTATTATTGTTAATACTATTTCAGTTCATTGCAATCCCTTTTATTATATTTTTGTACATCGTTTTATCAATCATAAATAACACCGTAAATAAAAATGAAATTCAGAGCAGAAATTGATGTAATGCCATTGAAAGCATTATTAGACCCGCAAGGAAAAGCTGTTACAGGCAGTATGAAAAACCTTGGATTACCAGAAATTGAAAATGTAAGAATAGGGAAACACATTACCTTGGAAATAGAAGCGGCTTCTAAAGATGCTGCAACTACTAAGGTTGATGAAGCTTGTAAGAAGTTATTAGCTAATCAAATTATGGAGTTTTACGAATTTGAGTTATTCGAAAATTAACAGGAGCATAATTGCGAGGGCTTTTTGCCCAAAGCAAATCTGTTTATTGTTCTATTGGTGTTTTAACAACCGCCTTCTTTTTATCGCGCAGAACAAAATTCTGACCTAGATATACTCTTCGTACTTGTTCGTCGTTTGCTAATACTTCGGCAGAACCTGCTTTCATTATGCTTCCTTCAAAAAGCAAATAAGCACGGTCGGTTATTTGCAATGTTTCCTGCACATTATGGTCGGTAATTAATATCCCTATATTTCTTTGTTTAAGTTTCTCCACTATAAACTGAATATCTTCTACAGCAATTGGGTCAACGCCTGCAAAGGGTTCATCCAATAAAATAAACTTTGGGTCAGCAGCTAAACAACGCGCTATTTCTGTTCTTCTTCTTTCTCCGCCCGACAGTCTATCTCCCATATTTTTTCGGATATGAGTTAAATGGAATTCGTTTAACAACTCTTCCAAATTAAATGCCTGTTGTTGTTTGGTAAGTTTTGTCATTTCCAGTATCGAACGAATATTGTCTTCCACACTTAATTTCCTGAAAACAGATGCTTCTTGCGCTAAATAACCAATTCCAAGTTGCGCACGCTTATACATTGGTTCGTCGGTAATATCTTTATCGTCCAAAAATATTTTGCCCGAATTGGGTTTTATCATCCCTACAATCATATAAAAAGAAGTTGTTTTTCCAGCACCATTTGGTCCCAAAAGCCCTACTATCTCGCCCTGATTAACTTCCACCGTTACTTCTTTTGCTACGGTTCGGCTCTTGTATTTCTTAACTAAATTTTCGGTTCTTAAAATCATAATGCTCTATTTATTATATTTACAAAGGTAAAAGAGTTTGTGCAACCACAGAAATAAATCTTTATTTCAAAAATTTTGCCAAAAGAAATAATTAAAGAATTCAGCAGCAGGTATTAGGTTTTTCTTACTTTTGCGTTCCGTAAAAAAAGATTATTTTATTTATTAAATTTGAAATATGAGCGCAACCACTATTGATAAAAATATTGATTTGAAAGTTTCAAAACTTGCCGACAATATTATCGGGTCAGAAATTATAAAACTGGCAGCCGAAGTAAACGAGAAAATAAAAAAGGGAGAAAAGGTTTATAACCTTACCATTGGAGATTTTAATCCGAAGGTGTTTCCTATTCCTGCTGAATTAAAACAGTGTATTATTGAAGCGTATGAGGACGACCAAACAAATTACCCTGCTGCCGACGGGATGCTTGAATTGCGTGAGGCGGTTTCTCATCTTTTAAAAGAACGTGGAAATCTGGATTATAAAACAGATGAAATTGTAATTGCCGGTGGTGCTCGACCTGTTATATATGCTATTTTTAGGGCTTTAGTAGATGCTGGAGATACAGTAGTTTTTCCTGTGCCATCGTGGAATAACAATCACTATACTTATCTTAATGAAGCCAAACAAATATTAATTGAAACATCAGTTGAAAATGAATTTATGCCAACTGCTGCCGATATTAAACCATACATTGGTGTGGCAAATTTAATTGCATTGTGCTCTCCTTTAAATCCAACAGGTACGACGTTCAAGAAAAAAGATTTGGAAGAGATATGCGATTTGATTTTGGCTGAAAATGCAAAACGAAATGTAGAAAATAAAAAGCCCGTTTATTTAATGTATGACCAAATTTATTGGGCTCTTACATTTGGAGAAACAAAACATTACAATCCCGTTGCTCTTCGTCCAGAAATGAAAAATTATACTGTGTTCGTAGATGGTATTTCAAAATCACTTGCAGCAACTGGTATTCGTGTAGGTTGGAGTATGGGACCTAAAAAAATTATTGAAAAAATAAAAATGCTTTTGACGCACGTTGGGGCCTGGGCTCCGAAAGCCGAACAGGTTGCTACTGCAAATTATCTTAAAGACTTGACAAATTACGATACGTTTTTAGCAGAAATAAAATCTAAAATAGATGATAGGTTGGAAGGTTTTTATAAAGGGTTTCAAAGTTTAAAGTCTGAAGGATTTAAAGTAGATGCCATTGCTCCTGAAGCTGCAATTTATTTAACAGTTCAGTTTTCGTTACACGGACAAAAAACTGCAGATGGAACTGTTTTGCATACTACAAAAGAAGTAACAAAATATTTATTGGATGAAGCAAAAGTAGCATTGGTTCCATTTTATGCTTTTGGTGCTTCTCACGATTCGAGCTGGTATCGCCTATCAGTTGGCACTTGCAAATTAGAAGATGTGAATGCAGTAATAGAAAATTTAAGAACTGCATTAAAAAAACTATCGTAATTTATTTAGAATATACATAAAAATGAAAAATAATTATTGTGTAATAATGGCAGGTGGCATCGGCAGCCGCTTTTGGCCAATGAGCAGAACTGCACACCCAAAGCAGTTTATGGATATTTTAGGGACTGGGCAAACGTTGCTTCAACAAACATATAATCGTTTTTTACATCTTTGCCCAAAAGAAAATATTTACATCGTAACTAATGATTCTTATGTTGATTTGGTTAAAGAACAAATTAAAGGAATTGATTTAAAAAATATTTTAAATGAGCCTGCAAGAAAAAACACAGCTCCTTGCGTTGCTTTCGCCTGTTATAAAATAGCCCAACAAAACCCTAATGCTGTAACTGTAATTGCTCCCTCCGACCATTTAATTTCTAAAGAAGATACCTTTGTTAAAGCTATTAAATCTTGCTTTAAAAAGGCAGAGAAGGAAGATTGTTTATTAACTCTTGGCATTCGTCCCAGCCGTCCTGACACAGGTTATGGATATATTCAATTTGTAGAAACGGAAGTAAAAGAAAAAGACAAACGTATAAAAAAAGTAAAAACATTTACTGAAAAACCTGATTTAGAAATGGCGAATTTCTTTTTGAAGAGCGGTGATTTTCTGTGGAACTCAGGCATTTTTATATGGAGTGTAAAATCGATTATTACTGCATTTGAAAAGCTTGCACCTGAGCTAGATGTGGTTTTCAAAGAAGGAAATGATGTTTATAATACTCCCAAAGAAGCTGATTTTATCGCCAAAGCATACAGCAATTGTAAGAATATTTCTATTGACTATGCAATTATGGAAAAAGCAAGCAATGTATATGTTCGCGCTTCTGTAATAGGCTGGAGTGACCTTGGAACTTGGGGTTCATTATATGACCATATTAAAAAGGACAAGGATAATAATGCATTAGTTGGCAAAAATGTTATGTTGTATGATACTAAAAATTGTATAGTAAACGTACCAAAAGATAAACTAGTAATTATGCAAGGTTTGGAAGATTATATAGTTGTTGAATCGGACGGTATTTTATTAATCTGCAAAAAAGAAGACGAACAACAAATTCGCACTTTTGTAAACGATGTGAAGGTTGCCAAAGGCGAAAAGTTTGTTTAAACTTTCTTTTGAAGCAAAACAACATTCTCCACGTGGTGCGTTTGCGGAAACATATCTACTGGCTGTACTTTTATCACTTTATATTTCATATCCAATAATTGCAAATCTCTTGCTTGCGTGGCAGGGTTGCAACTCACATATACAATCTTCGCTGGTTCAATTTCCAAAATTTTCTTTGTTACATCATCGTGCATTCCAGCTCTTGGTGGGTCGGTTATGATAATATCAGGCGTTCCATTTTCATTTATAAAATCATTATTCAATACGTCTTTTAAATCACCTGCATAAAAAGAAGTGTTGGCTATATTATTTATTTCTGAGTTAATTTTCGCATCCTCAATTGCAGCAAGTATGTATTCTACACCTACCACTTTTTTTGCCTGATGAGCTACAAAGTTTGCAATGGTGCCTGTTCCTGTATATAAATCATAAACGACATCCGTCTTTTTTATAGAAGCAAAATCACGAGTGATTTTATAAAGTTGATATGCCTGTTCGGAATTAGTTTGATAAAAACTTTTTGGTCCAATCTTAAATTTCAACCCTTCCATCTCTTCATAAATACTGTCATTGCCTTTAAATAATTTTATTTCTAAATCACTTATTGTGTCATTCCTTTTCGGATTTATAACATATTGCAAAGAAGTTATCTGTGGAAATTTATCAGAAAGATGATTCAGAAGATTTTCAATTACTAATTTGTCTTCATAATGAAAAGCAACAATCAACATCCATTCACCTGTGGAAGTGCTACGAATAATAATGTTTCGTAGTAACCCTGTTTGTTCTCGCAAATCAAAGAAAGGAAGATTGTTTTCTAATGCGTACTTCCTTATTTCATTCCTGATTGCGTTTGACGGTTCTTCCTGCAAATAACACGTATTAATATCCAATATTTTATCAAACATTCCTGGAATGTGAAACCCCAAAGCATTCCTAGTAATCTCACCCTTCCCTTCGCCAAAAGAAATGTTTTTATCATTCACCTGTTCTATTGTTAGCCATTTTTTATTGGAGAAAGTGAACTCCAATTTGTTTCTATATTGATATTTTTTTTGTGAAGGAATTATCTTTTGGATTTCAGGAAGTTCAATTTTAGCAATACGAGTAAGTGCATCCACAACTTGTTTTTGCTTGTAAAACAATTGCCATTCATAGTTCATATTTTGCCATTTACATCCGCCACAAACTCCAAAATGACTGCAAACGGGTTCGGTACGCTTATCAGAATAAGTATGTATTTTTATTGCTTTACCTTCCCTGAATTTATTTTTCTTTCTTGTAAGCTGCACATCAACCACATCTCCAGGGATTGCATCTTTAATAAAAACAACAATATCGTCCACGCGCCCAACAGATTGACCATCTGAACTGGCATCTATAACAGTTACATTTTCTAATATTGGTAATACTTTTTTATTGTTTTTCATAGTGGCGCAAAAGTAATAAAGTTTCCATTGGTTCCCTTTGACTTACCATCTAATTAAATTTCTTAAATTTGTCTACTAAACTTTACTTTATGGAAACTCTTATGATTAATAAAACGACAGAACAACAAGCGATAGAACTGGAAGATAAATATGGAGCTCATAACTATCATCCATTACCAGTGGTACTAGAGCGTGGCGAGGGAGTGTTTGTTTGGGATGTAAATGGCAAACAGTATTTCGATTTTTTATCTGCGTATAGTGCCGTTAATCAGGGACACTGCCATCCGAAAATAATAGCAACTCTTATTGAACAGGCGCAAAAACTAACACTTACTTCGAGAGCTTTTTATAATGATTGCCTAGGGGAATACGAACAATTCATCACCTCCTATTTTGGTTATGACAAAGTATTGCCAATGAATACGGGTGCTGAAGGAGTAG
>CAILDT010000844.1 GCA_903833025.1 uncultured Bacteroidota bacterium
ACCACTTAATTCAAATTTGTATTTATCGGAAAAGGATTTATTATCAAAATATAAAACATCTAAGACGTTTTTATATAAAGTAAGGGAAAACCATATAATAGACAGGTTTAAAAGCGGACGCTTTTTTATGTATAGCGAAACCGATTTTATTCAAGCTTGTAAAAATTATAATCCGCAAAAACCGAAATTTATAAATAGAATCGAGGCTCTAAAACTCCCTATTCATAAACAGTTCTAACATTGAGGATGCCTTTTGTGTTTGTTTAACTTGAATGTAATTGAAGAAATCCTTCTCCGTTTTATGACCTGTTACCGCTCTTATAAATAAAGGGTCAGTCCCTCTTAGATATTCATTAGTAGCAAAACTTCTTCTAGCAGTATGGGACTTTACTAATTCATATTTATAAACACTTTTTTGTATTCTATTGCCGCCTTTTGTAGAATAAACAATTTCTTCAACTTGTAATGCTGGTATCTGTTCTGCAATATCTTTAAGTTGTTTATTATATTTTTGTTCATAGATATATGGAAGTTCTCCATTATATTTTTGGAGAATTATTTTTGCTGTTTTTCTTAGTGGAATCGTTAATTTCTCTTCGGTCTTTTTAGTTTCGATTTCAATATAATCACCTTTCCAGTTATGTTTTTTTAAAGCAAGTACATCTGAAATCCTTAATCCTGTAAGACAGGAAAACACAAAAACATCTTTTGTTTGCTGATACTCTTCTAGGACATCAAGGTCATATATTGCTATAATTTCACCCTCGTTAAGAAAAATTTCTTTTGTTTCTTCTTTTTCTCTTTTAATATACTCGAATTTGATATTATTATGAAGCCCCTTTTCTAATGAATAATTCATTAAGGATTTTATATTCTTTTTATGTTTATCTACATTATTAATGGAATGATTTTTTTCAACTTTCAAAAATTTACTAAATAGGTCGCCCCACTCCGAATTGATTGAATCAAAATTTAGGCAACTCTTACCTTGTTTTTTAGAAAACTCTATCAATAGTGGTTTTAACTGCTCATAACTCTTCATAGTTCCAGCCTTTAAATCTCTAGGATTATCTGCTGTAAATTCGTTTAAAAAATCACAAATATTGTTTACCCTTTTTACTTGCTTATATCTATCGGGAAATAAAATTGGTAGTAGAACATCTTTTAGTAACTGTTCTGTTAACACTTCACTCTTTAAGGCATAATCAGTTGAAATCCTTTCTGCTTTACTTCTTATACTTTTTAACCTTAGATTTAACTTTTCTATGGATGAAGCAGAACCTCGAATTTCTTGTCTTTTTTCATTCCAATTCTTTGGAAATACCTTTATTTGAGTTGATAATCTTAACCTTCTCCCATTAAAAGTAATGTAGCACCATATTGGTTGCTCTTGACCAGAATTGAGATTTCCTTTCTCTTTAGTAAGGTCTCTTAAATAAAATTTTACATTCATAACACTTAATTATTTTTACAAAGGTACTAAAAATAATTGAGTGTGGCAAGTGGTGTGGCAACTTTTCATTTACTTTAGGATTATTTAAGGATTACTTAAATGCTTTATAAGCCCTATTTATTATAGTATTTGTAGTATATAAGTAATCCTTAAAACATCCAAAATTTTTAAAATAAGTCCGCACGGGACCTCAAAAACTCCTCTGATAATATCGGAGGAGTTTTTTTATTTGGGCGTGCCCCCGATGAAAAATCGGGGTCGGGCTTTACGTTCCAATCTTTTTTGCCCTCCCGCAAATCAACCCAAAAAAAAGGATTTCCACTACAATCCCTCACGCACCACCGCACTTACAAAACTTGTAGTACCTTTGCACAATATATCACCAACGTCAGGAAATAGCCTCGTAAAAAAAATATAAGTGCAAAACTGTCGGATGAAGCTATGGTAGAAAAAAACATAGGTGTAAAACAACTGTGGGAAGCTATAGTAAAAAATAACATAGGTGTAAAGCAACTGTGGAAAGCTATATTAGAAAATAACGTAGGTGCAAAATGGTTGGGTGGAGCTATAGTAGAAAATAACATAGGTGTAAAACAACTGTGGGAAGCTATAGTAAAAAATAACATAGGTTCAAAACAGTCGGAGGAAGCTATAGTAGAAAATAACATTGGTCTAAAATCCTTTTTTGAGGGGCTTCAACTTTTCGGCATCCCCAAAACTCAATAACTAAAAAAGCGGTAAAAATTTCGTTATCGCTTTTTTATTACTTTTGCCCCGCTTTAAAAACAAGCAACCATAAAATGAAAGTTATAGACCATATCAATCAAGCGAAATCTACACTGTTTTCGATAGAAATTCTTCCTCCGTTAAAAGGAAAAAGTATTCAATCTATATTTGATGGAATAGACCCGCTGATGGAATTTAAACCCTCTTTTGTGGATGTTACCTACCATCGCGAAGAATATATTTATAAAAAAAGAGAAGGCGGTTACCTCGAAAAAGTGAGCATTCGCAAGCGACCAGGTACCGTTGGTATTTGCGCAGCTATCATAAATAAATATCACGTGGATACAGTGCCTCACATTATCTGCGGAGGTTTCAGCAGAGAAGAAACCGAAAATGCACTCATAGATTTACACTTTTTAGGGATAGATAATGTGCTTGCTTTACGTGGAGATTCTATAAAAAGCGAACCCGAATTTGTACCCGAACCTAACGGACACGCTTACGCGATAGACCTCGTGAAACAGGTTAAAAATATGAACAAAGGCAGATATGTGGAAAACGATTTGGAGGATGTTGCTCCCACCAATTTCTGCATCGGCGTAGCTGGTTATCCCGAAAAACATTTTGAAGCTCCAAATATGTTTTCGGATATGAAATATTTAAAAGCAAAAATAGATGCAGGAGCGGAATACATCGTTACTCAAATGTTTTTTGATAACGAACAGTATTTTTCTTTCGTAAAAAAATGTAGGGAAATGGAAATTAATGTTCCCATTATTCCGGGTTTAAAAATAATTACCACAAAAAAACAAGCTACCATTTTGCCAAAAATCTTCAAAATAGATGTTCCTCAACCTTTATTGGAACAAATAGAAAAATGCAAAACCGACGAGCAGGTTAAAGAAATAGGTATAGAATGGTGCATCCAGCAGTCCAAAGAACTCATAAAAGCCAACGCTCCTTGTTTACATTATTACACTATGGGAAGCTCCGAAGTTACCCGCAGAGTAGCAAGTAAAGTGTTTTAACTCCCAAATAAAAGAAATTGTCGAAAATCTCGACTTTCTATGCAACCTTTTGTAAATTTATTGCATCTATCGAAGTAGAGGGTAAAAAATGGTTGCCTTTCTGATAAAATATTTTAATCTTTTTTGATACCTGAAAGAAATATTATTATTAATTTAGCCAAGCGATTTGAAAACAACAATTTAACTTTACAAACAACAACACCAATAATAAAACAAAACCAATGATTAAAAAATTAATTACATTAGTATCAATAGTTGCCCTATTGACCGTATTGCCTAAATTTGCAAGTGCTTCTCACGTTTCAGGAGGAGAAGTTTCTTACCTATCATTAGGGGCAAATCAATTTAAAGTAACATTGGTTTTATATTGGGATTGTGCCTCCTTCGACCCGGGACCAACTGCCCAAATGGCAACATTAAACAACGGCGGTTTCACCGATTTGAACTATACAGTTAACTTGGATACTTCTTACGAAGTGTCGCAGGTGTGTCCCACAGCAGTTACAACTTGTAATGGAGGTACACTTCCCGGGAATAAAAAAAATGTTTATTCAGCAATAGTAACTCTTCCCGGACAATGCACACAATGGACATTTTTCCACAATTCTTGTTGCAGAAACATCTCTGTAAATGCTCCAAATTATGATAGTTTTACATTTTATGCTACGCTAAATAACTTAGCAGCACCCAATAACAATTCTCCTTATTTCACCTCTCAACCATTGCCTTATCTTTGTGTTGGGCAAACAGTTTGTTACAGCCCAGGCGTTGTGGAAATAGATGGAAACTCACTTAGTTTTTCTTTTGTAGATGCAATGAGTACCAACTCTACAACTCCAATAACTTATGCAGCAGGTTACACTGGTGCTAACCCAATGCCAGGAATAACAATAGTTCCGGGCAATGGTTTGATACAATTTAGTCCTACTTTAATAGGAAATTTTGTGGTCGCATTTATGGTTACCGAAAGAGATGTGAACGGTGTTGTAATAGGCACAGTTGTTAGAGATATTCAAATGGTAGTTGTTAATTGTAACAATCAGGTAGTTTCTTGTAACTCTGGTGCCGTTACAAATCTTGTTGGATTTGGTGCCGTTATTTTACCTCCAAACGGAGTTCAAGTATGTGAAAATATTCCTTTTTCGTTCCAGTTTAGTTTCTCCGACCCTGACCCAAATGACATTTTAACAATTACATCCAACATCGCATTGATTATGCCGGGTGCAATAATTACTGTTACAGGAACTAACCCAATAACAGTTAGTGTATCTTGGACAGCCCCAGCAGGTACAGCAAATACGTTTACCACTTTTGCAGTTACCGTGTCCGATAACGCCTGCCCAGTAACAGGGCAGCAAACGGTAAATTATATTATGATGATTTTACCCGCCACCTATGCAGGGCAAGACCAAACAATATGCGGAAATCAAACAATAACATTGAATGGTAGCGGACCGGGTAATACCTATTTATGGACAGTACTTAATGGTCCACCAATGATTTTGAATGGACCAATGCAAAATTTCTCTTGCGACACGTGTCAAAATCCAGTGGCTTCTCCTATTTCTACTACAACTTATGTTTTAACAACTGCAGGAGCAATGGGTTGCGTATTAACTGATACAGTTACAATTAACGTTGTTCCTGATTTTACTTATAACGTTACTCAAAGTTCTGGAAACACTTGTTTGTTAGACCCTGTTCAATTGAGTGTAAACAACATTACACCTGGTCCAGCATCAAATTATACATACCTTTGGTCGCCAGCAACTCATTTAAGTAACCCTAATATATCAAACCCAACTGCTACATTTAGTAGTCCTGGTACATATTCTTATACACTTACGATAACAAGCCCGCAAGGATGTGTTAAAACAAACACAATTTCAATAATTGTTGCACCTGCTTTTTCACCAACAATTTCAGTAAGTAACGATACTTCTTTCTGTTCGGGAACAGCAACACTAAATGCATATTTTAGTGGAGGTGGTATCCCTCCAATATGTGCATTAAGCCCAACTGGTGGTTGTAATGGAAATTCAATACCGGGAACAATAGGCACAGGATTAATTTCTAATACTGATTATGCATATCCTGCTCCGTTTGGTAATTTTTACACTTCTGTTTCTCAACAGTACTTATATACAGCCGCTGAATTAAATGCTGCTGGTATCATAGGTGGTAAAATTGACCAATTAGATTTCAATGTTACATTTATGAATACGGCTGGTCTGGCAATTACTACTTACCACGAGTTCACCATAAATATGGGTTGTACTGGACTAACTACTTTTAAGGCAACTGCCCCAGTTTGGGAAACGGGATTATTTAACGTTTATCCTGCCAATACTTACAAAGCAACACTAGGATGGAATGCTTTTCG
>CAILDT010000845.1 GCA_903833025.1 uncultured Bacteroidota bacterium
GTTGGTTAAGTGTTTTGCTACCGATTCGTCAAATACTATTATTGCCATTGCCAGAAACGAGCAAAAATTAAACCAATTGAAACAAGACTGTGTGTTAATTAATCCCAATGCTAACGTTTTTACCATTCCTTTTGATTTGAGTGATAAAAACACGAAAGGTTTAATGGCAGAAATTGCAGAAAAAATGAGTTCTGTTAATATTTTAATTAATAATGCAGGAGTTATTGTAAATAAACAATTTATGAATCTTACTTTAGAAGATTTTGAAGTTGTTTACACTACCAATGTTTTTTCAGTTGTTCGGTTAATTCAAGGCGTATTACCTCTGATGGATGCTAACAAACGAGGACATATAGTTAACATTAGCAGTATGGGTGGAGTTCAGGGAAGTGCGAAGTTTGCCGGATTGGCAGCATATAGTAGCAGCAAAGGCGCAATTGCTGTTTTAACTGAATGTTTGGCTGAAGAATTCAAAGACAAGAACATTTCTTTCAATTGTTTGGCGTTAGGGGCAACCCAAACTGAAATGCTGGAGGAAGCATTTCCTGGATATAAAGCTGCGTTAACTGCAAAACAAATGGCAACGTTTATTGCCAACTTTTCTTTAACTGCTCATCAGTATATGAACGGGAAAATAATCCCTGTATCGCTGTCAACTCCCTAAGAATGATGTAAAGGAGAGGGTGGTAGTTATAATTTGTTATTTAACATAATATTAATTATAATACCAAAGGAGTGCTTTGAATTACCTATAAAACCCTAACCGAATACTAAGTTACTTAACCCAATTTTATTTACTTTTGCAAACGAAAATACAACATATATGAAAATAGGAATAATATTCGGAGGATTCTCCAAAGAGCGTGAAATTTCCTTTGCTGGCGGCAGAACAGTTTACGACAATCTCAATAAATCTTTGTTTGATGCTGTTCCTGTTTTTGTTGATAGTTTCGGTAATTTCGTTCTCCTAAATTGGGAATTTGTTTATAAAGGCAGCATCCGCGATTTTTATCCTCCTGCACAGTTTATTCCTGACAATAAAGGAGATTTTCAAATATATGCCGAACAAATTGGGAATCTTTCTTCTGACGAACAACTAAATCTTATTAATAAAATTGGGAAAAAGATTGAACCAAATGAATTAAAAAATCATTTCGACTTTGCATTCTTATGTCTGCATGGTCCGTTTGGCGAAGATGGCAGAATACAAGGTTTATTTGAGTATTTAAATATCCCCTATTCGGGTTCGGGTATTTTGCCTTCTTCTATTGGCATTGATAAAGCGGTACAAAAGCGATTAATGGTAAATGCAGGGTTTAATAGTCCTAAGTATTTTACTGTTGGTAGAGAAGAATTTATTTCGGGCAATTGCAAAGAAGCGATGCGCAAAGCCAATGAAGAAGTTGGCTTTCCGATGGTTGTAAAACCTGCTAATCAAGGTTCGTCTATTGGTATTTCTATTTTACATAATAGTGATAAATATAATATAGGATTGATGCAAGCCATTGGTAAAGCACTGTTTACCGAATGGGTGGATGCAAATGAATGGAAAGGTTTATCTTCTGAAGAAAAAACAAAACTAGTCCGAGCTATGGCTGATATACGCGAAGGTTGCGGAATGCCGCTGTGTGTTTGGACTTCAACCCAACCAACAAAAAAAACAATTTATCATCCGTTTGATTTAATAACTTATTTAAACACACTTTTTGAAACCGAAACCGAAGGTGCTGTGCTGGAAGCGTTGGATGGAGAAAGTAAAGTGCTGATAGAAAGTTTTCTGGAAGGGAAAGAATTTTCGTGCCTTGGGGTCCAGGACGAAACAGGAAAAGCTATTGCGTTGCCGCCTACAGAGATTAGAAAAGGAAAAGAATTATTTGATTATCGCTCCAAATACTTACCCGGTTTATCGCGTAAAATTACTCCTATTGATATTCCGAATGAACAAATACAAGCCATCCGCAAAGAATGTGAACGCTTGTTTTATGAGTTGAGTTTTGATGTATATGCCCGTATTGATGGCTTTATTACTAAGGAAGGAAAGATATTTCTGAACGACCCTAATACTACTTCTGGAATGATGCCTTCTTCTTTTTTCTTTCATCAAGCGGCTGAAATTGGTTTAAATCCTTCGCAATTTCTTACTTATATCGTTCGTCAATCGTTATCGCAACGCATACTGGCAAGTAAAAACAGCGGTGTGTATGAGCAGTTATTAAATCATTTGGATGATGCGATACATCAGGATAAAACAAGTTCGACAAAGAAAATAAAAGTGGCAGTTATCCTTGGTGGTTACTCTTCGGAGCGACATATTTCTGTTGACAGTGGCAGAAATATTTATGAAAAACTGGCTTCGTCAGCCAAATACGAACCTATTCCTGTGTTTTTAACTGGCAATCACGACGAACATATTATGTATCAAATACCGATAAATATGTTGCTGAAGGATAATGCGGATGATATTAAAGATAAAATTGAAAATTATAAAACACACGAATTAGTAAAACAAATTATTGATGAATGTGCTGGTATTACTACTAAATACGCAACTACAAATAATCTTGTAAAGCCAAAACGAATTACTTACCAAGATTTAGCAACTATGGTTGATGCTGTGTTTATTGCCTTACACGGGCGCCCGGGAGAAGACGGTGCTGTGCAAGTAAATTTAGAAAGAGTTGGTTTGCCTTATAATGGTTCTGGTGTTGAGAGTTCGCAAATTACAATTGATAAATATAAAACCAACGAAATATTGAAACAAAACGGTTTTTTAGTTGCCGAACATTTATTGATTACTGAAGATGCTTGGAATACCAATAAAACTGAAGTATTAAACGCTATAAAAGAAAAAATACATTATCCATTTATCGCAAAACCTGTGGATGATGGTTGTTCATCAGCAGTAAAAAAAATAAAAACGGTAGAAGAATTTGAAGCATTCGCATCTCTTATTTTCCGGAAGCAAGAAGCATTGATTGCTGATGCCGCTAACATTTTGCATATAAAGGATAAAGAAGAGTTTCCGCAGAAACAGGTTTTGTTGGTTGAAGAATTAATCAGTAAAAGAGATGCGAACCACTTTTTAGAAATAACCGGCGGTATGCTTACTAAATATGATGCGCAAGGCAATGTGATGTATGAAGTTTTTGAAGCATCAGAAGCATTATCCGAAGGAGAAGTATTATCGTTAGAAGAAAAGTTTTTAGCCGGACAAGGACAAAACATCACCCCTGCACGTTATTCGGCAGATGCAAAAAAACGCCAACAAATATCAGACAGTGTAAAACAAACATTTGGCGAAGCCGCCAAACTATTAAACATTAATGGATATACCCGTATTGATGCTTTTGTGAGGATATACGACCCCTCCCCTGCTCTATCAAAAGGGAAAGTAGAAGTAATTTTTATTGAGGTAAACTCATTGCCGGGTATGACGCCTGCTACTTGCATCTTTCATCAAACAGCTATACAGGGTTACAAACCGTACGACTTTATTGATAAGATTTTGGAGTTTGGATTTCAAAAAAAAGAGCTCCGTGATTAACTAACTATACCAGCCCCTAGCCGCCTCCTTGGTTGTATCTGGCTGTACCTTCGGCATCTACATCGGTAAGCATTCGCCACCATACGCGCACTTTGGCGGGTATAGCAATTGTGTTCGTTATTGAGGTTTTGAAGTTCAACTTTTGGGATTTTAAAAATGGGGATACATATATATAGGTGTGAAAAATCTCCCTTTCTGCCTTCATTGGTGTTTTTCACCAACAAATAGATAAAGGTAAATATTCGCACAATTGTAAAGTAGTTTTTTCTGTTTGCAGGTGAAA
>CAILDT010000846.1 GCA_903833025.1 uncultured Bacteroidota bacterium
AATTCTTCTATAAATTCATTTACTGGGTCAAAATAATGAACTTCTCCAGTAAAATAAATAAATTCAGAATCTGAACGAGATCCCACATCAAATATACAATTTATATTATCTTTTATATCCATAAAAAATTTGTATTCTCCATTTGTCTTTGAATCACAACCGCCAAACATAATATACTTTACTATACTATTAAAATATATTTTGAACACATTTTAAATCTTCAATGGTGTAAATACTAATATATTAATTTTATTAAAATCCCGTTGAGCCAAATCCCCCAGTCCCTCGCTCCGTAGCCATATCGGTCAGTTCATCGACAATAACAACCTTCATCGGATAAGTCAAATTCGGCGGACAAATTTGCACCAGCCTTTGGCCTTGCTCCACTTTAAAAGAATCCCTACACCAGTTATCAAACACCGCAATATAGTTGCCGCGATAGCCCGAGTCAATGACGCCGATTGAATTGGCCAAGCGTAAGGGAGTTTTGCTGCCAGTGCTGGAGCGCGGATACATGAAATAACCGACGGGTGCGCCAACTGCACCTGTCGGTGAATCGCAGCAGAATTCCATCGCACCTTTCACACCTTGATCAATCTTCTCGGTACTATAGCCATAGACTTTTACATCGGCCGGAGAAAACAAATCGAATCCGGCATTCGGATGGGTTTGCTCGCGGTTATGCAGCCGCGCGGCTTCCTCATACATATCGCGCAATTCCGCGGGAACTTTCAATGATAAAATATACCGAGCAGCAGTATACATCGCAGCAGCAGCAACAGCAGTAGCAGTCATTTTGTTTTGCAATTACATAACAAAATGTGTTTATATCACTTTTGGTAAAAGTGCCGCAAAACCCTTTTGGTAAAAGTGCCGCAAAACCCTTTTGGTAAAAGTGCCGCAAAACCCTTTTGGTAAAAGGTTGAACCAAAATACACAATAAATTTTCACTACAATGTTTGGCTCCACCTTTCTCAAAGGTGGCTAGCAGTGATACCCCCTCGTATTTGACGCCGGTGGCGGTTTCGCTAAGGCCTTCGGCGTCGGTAAACAATTATATTTCAAAAGCCCTGCCGCCAAATATTCGCCAGCCGATATCGCCCCTTGACCATATTCTCCGCTGTTCTTCGCGTTAAAGGTGGTATAAAAGCGTTTACCACCAATATGATAAGAGCGAATTCCACAATCAGGTAAACATGGGTTATTGGTACCGGAATCGATTTTCTCAGTGACACAGACGGCCGAACCCGCTTTGACTGTATCGATGATATACACCCCTTGACTATGATCTTCCGGTGAGAAATTTTTATAATAATTTGATTGATTGCCGGCCGGCGGCGTTACTCCGGCGGGACAAGTCGGATAAATCACAGTTGAATATAAATAACCTTTGGTATTTTTCGTCGAGAGCTTTACAATGCTCGGATCATTATAAGGACAACACCCTCGCTCTTGGCCATTAGTTAAAGCCGAGAGATTTGTACTGGCAATCATTCGTTGATTCCGATAACCGCCATTGAGCGAGAAACCGTGTTCTGAAATAGGTACTTGAAAGCGTCTAGATTTTCGTTTTAAAGTGACAATTGACATACTATTTATATAATATACTTTTAGAAAAAGTATCACAAAACCTTTTTGGGAAAAGTATTACAAAACCCTTTATCAAAATTATCACAAAAATACTTTTGGGAAAAGTATATCACAAAATAAGCAACCGTTGAGTTGGATCATCTTTCAAGCATCTCTCTAGAAAATAAAACAGTTTAGTCCCTTGTAAGGTTTCTAAAGAGAGATTTAATTTCGCCAAACACAATAAAGCCAAGCTATAATAACTGACGCTCTTACACGTAATAAAAGGTAATGCCGTCATCTGTAATAACTCCGGAGCACAAACCGCCGACGGAAAAGGATAAATTGCCGGATAATTGAGTACAATTTGCTCACTTGGGTTTTTTCCTTTCTTAAAAGGCACTAATTGCTCCAGATTCGCTAAGAAATAGTATTTTTTATTCACGAATAAGATATCACTCGTTTGCCAAAAGAGTAAACTAGTGCCTCTCGCTTCCAAGGCTTTCAATTGTATTAACAAATGCAAAGCCATTGTTTCAACTTCATGATATGTCAGTATTAAAGGCAGCGGCTCCGAAGCCATATATATGCCTGTTGCTGTTGTATCAATGATGTCTTGCTCATTCTCTAGCAAAAGTTCCATAAATTTATCATAAATCTCTCTATTATCTTCATCCATATATTTTATATATTAGTATTTCAGTTTAACTCCTTTTATTACAAAAAATTGAAAAGGTATCTATTACTATATACAAGAACCAATACATAAATAAGAATGCCTTCCGTAACTAATAATAATGTAAACAACGTAAACAATGTAAACAACGTAAACAACGTAAACAATGTAAACAATAAATCCTCTTATATACCGCCTTCAATGAGATCAGCCACGAATAAATCCGCTGCATTACCAAGCACTCAAAAAAAGGAACTGAAAAAAGAGTTCTCAATAAAGGACACCACTTTATTCCCCTCGCTCGGCGAAACTTTAAAGAAAAAAAATAATAATCCATTGAGTTTCTCGTCAGCGGCCGCAAAGAAAATAGAACCGCCAAAAGTAGAAAAAGCGGAAGTACCTCAAGGCTGGGTTCATTTAAGAAAACATAATGGCAAGATCGAATATAAATATGGCGCATTTAAGCCGATTGATTATCAGAGATTAGACAAAGAAGCAAACATTTTAGGTAATATATTGTTTAACTATCGATTAGAAAGAGAACAATATGAACGCGATATGGATATCATGCGCTTGGGCGATTTATCGGAATTTTATGGCGAACCCACTTTAGCCGAGCAATATGAAAATGATGCAGCCGCACTCTAT
>CAILDT010000847.1 GCA_903833025.1 uncultured Bacteroidota bacterium
GACACTCTTTCCCTACACGACGCTCTTCCGATCTCTGGGGGGATACCCCCCACGCCCCCTGGGGGGATACCCCCCACGCCCCCATTGGCGGATGCTCCGCTTGCCCCCTTGGCGGATTCTCCGCTTGCCCCCTTGGCGGATGCTCCGCTTGCCCCCTTGGCGGATGCTTCTAACTGCGTCCGCAGGAGGGGGGCTGTGGGGGGTGTCCCCCCATGTGCACCCCCATTCATATAAATATTAACGATATTCATTTGATAATCTCTCAAATCACCGACAAAAGGCACATTAATATCGTCGCCGAGCGGCAGCCGGTTTTCTTCCGGTTCGCCGTAATGTTTCAAACCATAAAACCGCGGTAAATAATATTTGCCTGCTGATTCGCGATAGACGGGATAGGCCGGCGGCTGCACTGGCGACTTGGGTATAAAGGGTTTCACAGTTAATTCGTCTTTGATTAAACGTTGTTCACTGATATCTAAGCATTCTTTGTAAATAGTATAGCCTTTCGCGCCTATGTAAGATGAGGGGGTAGCCCCCTCAGACTCCCCCTTAGCGGAGGGTTGTAGAGTTGGGATTTGCTTTATAGGGGGGTGTGGGGGGTTTCCCCCCATGGGGTTGCCACCAAGTGGGAGTTGCTTTATAGGGGGGTGTGGGGGGTTTCCCCCCATGGGTTTCCCCTTATTATTCATTCTCGACATTATGTCTTTCTTTATAATATCCTTTTTTGTCTTTAATTGTCTTCAATTTTATATATATAACTTATATAAATGCAACCATTTAAAAAAACCTTTGATCATTTAGTGGCCGAAAAACCGTCGCAATTAGTTTTAGGTGTAGTATTCTTCTTTTACATTCTCTTTAATGTCCAGACCCCGTCTATTTTAGCGACACCAATTGATACGATTTTCGGCAAAGTTTTAATCTTCGCGATTGCCACGGTTGTTTTTATGAAAACGAATCCTGTCGTCGGTGTCCTCGGGTTTGTTGTTGCTTATCAACTGGTTAAGACAGCCAGCGTCACAACGGGTACGTATGCAATGCGGCAATATTTGCCGTCGGAAGCGAATAAGATGAAAGATATGACTGCATTTAATAATATTGAACCGACGAGCGAAGTTGCACCGACTTCTATTAGCACGAGTGGCAGTGGTATTATCGTTGCGGGAACTTTAGAAGAAGAAATGGTCGATAAAATGGCGCCTTTAGTGATTAAGGGCAATGAAGATTCTTTATTGGATTATAAGCCGGTCTTGGACGGGCAGCATGGGGCGTCACCACTGGGATAGGGGCTCTGCCCCTACGACCCCCGTCTCTCGGTTAAACTGATGTAAATTTATTAACCGAGTGGGTGCATAGCTGGCGGGTGCATAGCTGGCGGGTGCATAGCTGGCGGGTGCATAGCTGGCGGGTGCAAATTTATTAACCGAGCGTGTTCAACCCTTATTTTTGAAAGTGACTATTGAAAACAGGTGAATTTTACATCAAATTGAAATACTTTTATAAAATTTTGATAAAAGTATTACACATATCAGCAACAGCATAAACGCAGTAATACATAAACGCAGTAATACATAAACGCAGTAATACATAAACGCAGTAATACATAAACGCAGTAATACATAAACGCAGTAACTCACAGCAAACCGAAACAAAATGTCGTCAACAACCTTATTCGATTTACCGTACGATATTATCCTCGCAATAGGTGGATATCTCGGTATAGCCGATACCGTATCGTTTTATTTATACAGCCGATTAGCGAGAGATCAAGCTCTTTCTGATAAAAAAGCCGGCGGCGATGTCGTCTTACGCACGGAATCCGCCGCAAAAGTCTCCGAAACATATCACATGTGGAAGCGTTCTCTGGGCTTCTCTTGTTCTTCTAAAGCCACTATCGGTGATTGGTTAGCCGCCGACGATAAAACCCTGTGGCTCCAGCCTTACCTAGAGCCCTCGAGACTTTTGGTGCAAAAAACCGAATATCTCTTGGAGGCCTCTACAAAGCTCCTTCATAAAATGCCCACTGTGCAAGAGCTCGGTGCATTTGAACCGGCAGACACCTTAAATGGTCTCAGCAAAATTGACCCTTATACACTAGAGTTATTGCCTCGAGATATTCTCCTAGAAAAAATATTCCATAAAAACCTTACTTTCAGCGCCTATGAGCGCATTGTTACCGACTATCAAAGCCCCTTGATTGTGGCGGGTGAGAAACAATATAATAAAAAACAGTATAAGCGCTATTGTAATATACAGCAAAACGCCTATCTCATGGACCATGTTCGACAGCATATTATCCTACTCGTCAAACGAAATCCGAAAAAATATTTACACCAGTTCTATCTCATGCTTATTAATGACCGGACTTTACCGGGTTATTTTGACCCCGACCTCTTTAAGCGTGTGTGCGCAGGTCCATGCATGCCCCTGACCTGCTTATTGAGACAGCTAGTTAATCTAGTCAACTATTTATGCACTTATATAGCTGAACGCACCAGTCGGCGCAAACTCGCAATAAAAGAAGCCCTCACTAAAAAAATCAATAACATTACAAAAGTAGTAAAAGTCATCTTTGACGAAATAATGTTCGACAAAGACGTAGACGAGGTCTACAATATGCTGCGTGTAGATCTCATGCTCTCGGAATTTAAAGCGAACGAGGTGATCGATATAGCCGTAGCGGCCGTAGCTGCAGTCGAATCCGGCGGCGCCATGTAGATTCCGATCTTTGCGTATGTTTAGGGAAAAATGGGGGGAAAAAAATTAGATTAGTTTTTTTTACTTTTGCGTTGGCATTAATGCAGTAGAGGGAACAGAAGCATCAGGCGGCGGCGGCGACGACGCAACGGGCATAGCCAGAGGCATAGGAGAAATATTATTACCGACATAAGCCGGTAAAAGATTGCCGTTGGCATCATATTTACCGCCACTATTTTTATTTAAGTTGATTGAATTGAAATTCATATCGGGTGCTTGTGGCGGTGGAACAACAATAGGAGGAAAATTTTTTTCTATCGCTGTAATTAAATTATCAGTCGCACTAAAATTTTTCGCATAACTCCAATAATAATTTTTATCTAAAAATTGACGCGCCACTTTGCTAGAATTCAAATAAGACTCGTTTATTCGGAGGTTTAAATCGTGAATACCTTTCAGACTTCTATAAATAATCGCCATATCCGGAAACGACAAGTCCTGCTCGCCAAACGCTTCTCGTCTTATATTTTTTGACGCATTCGTATACATGGCAATGCCAATACCGAATAGAATAATGACTAAAGCCATTAAAGGTCTGCGCGAAATACTTTTTTGCATTTGTACGGCTTTCTTCATTATATAAAATATATGCGAAAATAAATATTTTCACACATATTTTATGCTATAAATAAATATTTTCACACATATTTTATGGTAAATAATAGGCGAAAATAAATATTTTCAGGTATATAAAACCTTCTCCCAGTCTCGATTCTATATCTTTGCGTATGTTTGAGAATCTATGCAATCCGCTAGACCGGAAAGTTGTCTTTGATGTTTTTAATCACATTATTTAACGCTGACTCGCCCATTGAAAATCCACCTAACATCGTTTCAAAATCTTTATCTTTATTTAAAAAGGCTTTTACGTCAGCATTAATATCGCTGCCTTGAAAGATCTTATTAATATTTTCGACTTCTTTTTTGATGTTTTTGAAACCTTTATAAATAGCTGCCATATCGGGGTACTTTGTTTCATCGGCTGTGGTAAAGCCTTCCTTATCTATTTTTACATTTGTATTATAATACAAGCCTATCGCCGAAACAAAAAGGATGATCGCTAAAGCCAATAAGATCTTTTTGTTTGTTGCTTTATTAACTTGCGGACGCATATATAAATATTTGCGATTTTATAAAAAATTGCAAATATTTAAGGTAATATAACATTTTTCCCAAAAATGTCATATTTTTTTATTACTACGAGGCCGCTTTTATCCCCGCTGCCGCTATTTTAGCCGAGTGCGACGCAATCCCATTAATCAGTTTTACCGCTAATTTCCAAATAATCATCATCACCAGTACACCTATCAGCAGTTTCATTAAAGTGAAGTTGAAAATACGTTTCAACAGCTTATTATCCAGCAAACCCGCGGTATCCACTTTAGCCGGCACGAGCACTTCACCGTCATCACCTGTCGGCTGGCAATCGATATAAATTTCGCCTACATTAGGCGGTGTCGGTCCCGAGGCATTATAGAAAACTCCGTCGGGATTACTGTGGGGCGTAATGTTGTTCGGCGATGGAATAAGCGCCATTAAAAGTTTATAGGCTTGGGTCGACATGGTGATTGCATCTTCTTTTTTAAAAACGATATAACTATATTCGCCGTTGCAAGGCGTCCATGGTAAGGTGCCGGTATAGGAATAATAAGGCTTTAGTGGAATAAATTTGCCTAAACTGAAGGTCGGGCTATTATAAACGGTTTGCTGGCCTTTACTATTGGCTGTCCGTTGCGTCTCAGTTAAAATAAAATCAAAGAGCTCGGCGCAGACGGCGGTAGTGGTCGACGACTGTTTGATCGGGATACAGACCAGTAGGCTATTAATAGATTTAGCATCCGTATGGAGAATAATGAGTTCGGCATCCGCTTGCTGCCCCGCGTAGGTATGTAGCGACTTACAATAAAGCCGAGCTTCTTGCACATGATACGGCTGGTCATTGTACGTGACTGGTGGAAGATTCGCGGTATCGGTGGCGAAAGAGAGATAATTGCCTTGATTGGTTATTTTCAAACTAGTGGGGGCATAAGCAAAACTGTAGGCACATTTTAGATTACAGACATTGTCGGTATTTCTAGTTAAATCTATCGGCGCTGTTGCATCATCACATGACATCTTTATACTATATTATACGCTATATATTATTTTATGGCTGCGCCTATACGCGAAGCAATACCTGCGCCTATAAGCATATAAAAAATATCACCGATTTATATAAGGGATGAAGTTATCCAGAAATAAAATCAACAAATTGCTAAAAATTAGTAATCAAAGTCGGAAAAAAAAAGAAAATATTAAGCAGATACAACGTTCTAAAAGTTTACATGTAGCGGCTAAAAACCAGATTTTTAGTGATAATGAACTGATTAATACTCACGCGAAAACGGCGCATCTGAAAAAGAAGCCGTTCAACTTGCGGTTTAAGACGATGAAAAATAGTAAACCGTTTAGAGCATATTATGATAAGAAAGAACAGTTGGGTGGAGTGAGTGATAATATTTATATTGGAAGATATTCGGGTGATCCTAAACCGAAATCATTTACTAGAGAAGAAAAAAAAACATTTGCTGAATTAATTGCTTATATGAAAACGATTGATACAGTTACCGGTAATAAAGGCGGTCTTACTGCTCCGGCTGCTCCTCTTAACGTTTTGCAAAATGCAAATTATGCGCAAAGTGGCGGCGGCGAATACGACGACCAAACTTGTGTCATCACTTATAATAATAAAATCATTCAAAATGATACAGAATATAAGAAAATTCTAAAAGATAATGCAGGGAAACCCATCCCGCTATACATTCGCACCAAAGTATTTCATTTCTTCTATCGGCTCTTGTACGGCGACTTATTCTTCTTAATTGATGTCCAATATTTGCGTAATTTAGGTATGTATTTAGTGGAAATTCCTGAATACAAAGAATTAGTCTCGCCGAAAGCGCGAACTACCTCCCTTGCCAATCGAACCCCGCAGCAAGAAGCTGTTGATAAAATGTTAAACGAGAGTTGGACAGTGGCTGAAGAAGAATATGTGCCGCCAGAAGGGACTGACACGATTGAAGAAGGGGCAGAAGCAGGAGAAGGAGAAGAAGAAAAAGTAGAAGGCGGCGCTATCGTTCATTACAGTCCTTACAGTCCTTACAGTCCTTACAACAACATACAGGACGGCGGTGGCAGCAATAAACTGGTCGCGCGCAAAGGTGAATGGAATAAAGCTCGCTGGCTCGGCGCAAGCAAACAATTAGCCGGCAATAAAGATACGAAATATGTAGGGTTTCCGAATCCGATGTATAGGCCGAAATTATTTGATAAAGGTATGATGAAGGGTAAATATTTTAGTATTAAAGGCGATAATTTACGCGATATGAAATACGATGATCCAACAATGAAAAATGGTAATTATACGAAATTTACTCTTGATCCTGCTAATGATAAAAGAGATTTCAAAAATATGAAAAATATGTTTCATTGGTTAATCCATAGCAAGGCGACAGGAACTGATGTAACTCCTAAGTTTATAAATAGTGCGAATGAGAAAGGTGGAAATGCCATTTGGCCGATTGGTGAAACAGAACCAAGTGGAGCTGCTTTGGAAGAAGGTGTTTTAGAAGGGACAACCAAAAAAGTCACTGCCGCTTTAACACTTGGTGTAAGTGCTGGTATAAATAAATATGCACAATTAATTAGCAATGGAAGCAATCGCACTGAAGTTCAAAATGATGTTTATGATAGTAACAATAAATTACGCAATGCTGCTCTTGAATCTTTGCTTACCTTTATCAGCGATATTCATACAAATACTGGTGTACCAGAATTTACTGATGAAAATTTAAATATTAAATACTTTTTCAACTATTTTTGTTTCTGTTTTCTACGAGAAGGAAATTCCCCTTATGACAATTATTTAGAACAAATCAATATCTTGAAAAAGATTAATCATTTATACCAAAAAATGCAGCTAAATGATTTTCAAAAGAGTAAAGAAGATCGGCCAGCTGATGGATATATTGGTAAATTTTTCAGGAAATTCCGTATTTTGAATTTGCCGGATAATGTGACGACAAAAACCGCGCAAGATTTTGACAATGCGAAACGGTTTTTAAGTAAAATCATTGACGCGTTTGCGAGTGCGCGCATCGTTCTAAGGGAAGGCGATGCTGAAGAACGAATACCAGAAGGTTATTTATATACGATTGGTGATTCAGTCGGTCACGGTGATTTTTTGAAACAATATGTGAAATTCATTGAATCGCAGATGAGCGAACTGCGAGGACAGGAGTCCTATTCGACAGTGACAAAAAAAACTGCGTTTAAAAATGTCTATACCAATAAACCTGATTATTATGACAATTTTAAACAGATGAAACATGCAATAGACACTGCGGCGACTAAAGGCCAATCGTTAGTAGAACTCTATTTTACTGCGCAGGGGACTAAAGGCAAAGAGCCTGATTTGAAATTATTGATCTCTTGGTTATCGTCTTATGATGATATTATCGGTATTATGCGTGATATAAATGCGTCGATGACGAATACGATCATTCCTTTGGCGAAAGATTATGGTGCGGTGATTATTAATAAACAGAAAAGATTGACGGAAGAAGATGTAGCGAAAGGCGAGGCTAATTTGAAAGCGGGTATTGATTTTATTCTTGAGAATTTGAAGGACATTTTGGATGAAGAGTATGTTAAAACTTTAAGTACTGGTGCTTCTAGTACTACTTCTAGTACTGCTATTGCTTCTAGTACTGCTGCTTTGCCTGCTGCTTCTGATAATGCTGCTAATGCGTTTGAAGATCTAGACCTTAACGCTAGTAACACAAATTTAATCAACTTGTCTGATGCTGAGGGAGGTAGTAATATACAAGGCGGCGGCACACCAGAAGACGACAATGCGAAACGCGTTAATGACATCATTGAGAAAATTAAGAAAATAAAACCTGATATAGAAAAGAAGGAAAATGATGTTAAATATAAAGATAAGAAAAAGGAAATACGGGATTATTTAAGACAGGCCGAGGCTTTTAGTACAAATTTCAAAACTGCTAAAAATATAATTAATAATAATAACGTAAAAACGATTCAAGACCTCCAAGAAAAAACCGAAGCTTTGAAAAAGGCTTTATACGCCACTGCAGAAGAGCTGGGTAAAGAAAAGAGCGAAGCAAAAAATGCAGAAATCAATAAATTCGTTGATTGGTCAAATGAAATATTTCAAAAGGCCGAAGA
>CAILDT010000848.1 GCA_903833025.1 uncultured Bacteroidota bacterium
CGGAATAGAGGAAGATAGAAAAGCATATAATAATGAAGGATGTGGTTTAGCTGCTGATTATGTTCGCGAAAATCTTTACAAATTATTTCAAGGAGATTATAAAGCAAAGATTGTTGATTTAGGAAACATCAAAAAAGGAAACACAGTTGACGATAGTTATTTTGCTATAACTGATGTTTTATCTCAACTTCTCAAAAAAAACATCTTACCTATTATTATAGGGGGCTCCCAAGATTTAACGTACTGCAATTATCTTGCTTACCTAAAAATGGAGCAAACTATTAATATAGTGTCCGTTGATTCCAGTTTCGATATAGGTGATGGCGATAAAGAATTGAGTTCGCAAAATTATTTAAGCAAAATTATTTTACATAAACCCAATATACTCTTTAACTATAGTAACATTGGCTATCAAACTTATTTTGTGGAGCAAAGTTCTATTGAGCTGATGAACAAACTTTACTTCGATTCACACCGTTTAGGCGTATTACGCAAAAAAATGGAAGATGTGGAGCCAATAGTTCGTAATGCAGATGTAGTTAGTTTCGATATTTCGGCAATCCGCCAAGGCGATGCTCCCGGAAACGGAAACGCTTCCCCAAATGGTTTTTATGGAGAAGAAGCTTGTCAGATTACACGCTATGCTGGTATGAGCGATAAGCTTTCTTCCATCGGTTTTTATGAAATCAATCCCGCTTTTGATACTAATAAACAAACTGCGCATTTAACCGCACAAATGATTTGGTACTTTATTGATGGCTTTTATAATAGGAAACAGGATTACCCAATAGTTGATAAATCGGAATATACTAAATATCGTGTTTCTATAAAAGACCACGACCACGAGATAGTTTTTTATAAAAGTAATAAAAGCGATAGGTGGTGGATGGATGTACCTTATCCTGTAAATCATCAGTTAAAACACGAACGACATCACGTGGTTCCTTGTTCGTATAGCGATTATGAAACAGCTTGCAATGATGAGATGCCTGATAAATGGTGGCAGACTTTTCAAAAACTAGGGTAAAAGTGAGGAAATTTAACTTTGATTAATAAAATTTAAATGTTAAAAAATTTGTTAATAAGAATATTTTACCTAATTTAGCGACCTCGTATTAATAAAACAGACATAAAACAGTTAAATAATAACAAAACGATTATGAAGAAAATCCTTACTATTATTGCGTTATCGCTTACATCGCTGGTAACATTTGCACAACAAGACGCACAATTCAGTATGAATATGTTTAACCGTTTAGCAGTAAATCCTGGATACGCAGGAACCAATAAAGCACTTTGTGCTACCTTATTATACCGTCAGCAATGGGTAAATTTCCCTGGGGCTCCAAAAACAGGTTTGTTAAGTGTTGATTACGGACAAATAGCTCACGGCGGTGTTGGTTTAACAGTTGACCAAGACGCATTAGGATTTGATAAAACATTCAAAGCAAAATTAGCATATTCTTTTCACCAAGTATTAGGACCAGGAACTTTAGGTATTGGTTTGGATGTTGGAATGATTCAAAAATCTTTATCTGGAAATTTTATCGCTCCTGATGGAACTACTTCTGCAAACGGAGGGGTTGATGCTGCTATTCCTTGGAATGGGGCTAAATCTACCACTTATGATTTAGGATTTGGATTATATTACACTACTTTTAATGATAAGCTATATGTTGGTTTGTCCTCATTACATTTATCTGAATCTGATTTAAAGAAATCTGGTTCCGTTCCTTCTCCGAATGTTGGTACTTGGAGTTATGATTATAAAGAAGCACGCCACTATTATGTAATGGCTGGTTACCGTTTCGATTTAAATGATAAATTTTCTTTGATACCATCTGTGTTAACTAAATCAGATGCTTCTTCTACACAATTGGACATTAACTTATTAGCAAAATGGAATAAAATGGTATTTGTTGGAGCTTCTTATCGTTTAAGTGACGCAATTGTTGCAATTGTAGGTCTTGAATGGCAAGGTTTCCGTTTCGGATATTCGTATGATATTACTACTTCCACAATCAAAAATCACAGTAATGGCACACACGAAATTATGTTGGGATATTGCCACAAATTTCAAAAGCCACCAAAAAAACACGGTCATATGAACGTGAGATTTTTATAATAATTTAATTTTTTTGTAACCTTTTATATAAAGTGCCGTTAAAGTTACCCTATTTCTTTTCCAAATTGTTATTTGAATCAAATC
>CAILDT010000849.1 GCA_903833025.1 uncultured Bacteroidota bacterium
TGGTAGTTAAACGCAAAATAAGAGCAGTTACCCAAGATAATGTTAGATACTTTGCTATAAACGATAAACCCCTTTAAAATGGCTAAAAACTTGTATAATGCTATTGTTTTTTGGGATAATAAAACTACACCAGTACGCAAGTACCGAAATATCTCAAATATTAGCAAATTTACCAATTTTGCTAGATCAATAGGTGCCGAGTATTTTAACTTGTACGAAAAGGATACTAGATTATATGTAGAACGCATATACATAAAAAAAGGGCTATAAAAATAGCCCTCTTACCTTTACTCTATGCAAAACCTCAACCTTATGATAAAAATAGTCGCTTTTCAGCCATTCTGCGGTTTTTTAAGCCGTCGCTAACCTTTCCCCCAGCATATACCCACCTATCAAATTGGTTAGCTACAATGTCCTTATTTTGCCCTTCATTAAGCAATTTAAGTAGTGTACTGGTAGCAAAAGCATTTTCCCCCACATTATAGGTTAAACTAGCCATTGCCAGTAATTGGTTATCCGTTACTGGAACCCTTACTTTGCTCATTACAAATTCGTATTTATCTTGAGCCTCTTGTAATAACCACCTTTTAGCAGTTGCCATATCAATAACATCAGTTTTAATAACTGGTCTTTTTTGATCCCAATTATAACCAGATCCATAACCTACTGAATATTGCATATAGTCCCATTTCGGTACGGCTTGATATTTACCTTCTAAATTAGATATTAAATTAAATATCTTATCGCTAATCACTGCGAAAGGCGTATTATTTAAAGCCGTAGCTATTCGTTTTCGTAACATATATAATACTATTGTAGTTATAACTAAAGTAGCTAATACTTTTTTCTTACTAGCCATATAGTATTTATTTTTTGCTATCTGCTGCCGCACCACCTAATAAAAATGTAGAAATTCCAGCTATTGCTTGAGCAATTACTTGAACTTTACCAGTACCAGCCGTTGCAAAATAGCCACTTATAGCAGCTAATAAACCAAATATTGTTGTTTTAGGATTTTTCATTTTTCTTTTTGTTTAAATTGTAAAAATATAAAATGGTATAAATGGAACTTATGCCAGAGAGTAAGCCCAAAAATAAAGACATATATGCGTTTATTTGGTTAATACTTAATAGATAAGTACCTACGCTAGCAATAGATCCACTTATACCATTTCTTTCGTGCATCTTAATCAATTTGTGCTTCGGTAGAAGCATTGTTTTGAATTGCCTTAACGATTGTATTAAACGCTTCTGCGACTTGGACTGCCGTATCAATGTTTAGTAATACACCTTTTTTAATTGATTCATCAATTAAGGCTTTAATTAATTCTAAGGCTTTTTGGTTTTCCATATTATATTGTTTTAATTAAACTAAGGTTAAATTTAATTGACTAGCACCCCAAGAATACGCAAAATCGTTACTTGTTGGACTGCTTGAGTATGTTGTATAATCTGCACCACTCATTAATATATTTCCGTTTGTTAATAGTATATTATCAGCACTAAATAATTCATATAAAAAATTAGCACTATCAATTAAATTATCATTAATGCTTAATAAATTAAATATTGTTGCTTGTATAAATTGTCCGTTGTACCATATAGATACTGGTTGTATTTCTTTCATTTTAATTTATATTATTTCTTATTAATTTTTCGTTTAATTCTTGTATAGCTTTTATATATACTGCGTGTAATTGGTCGTAATTAATACCTTTTTTGCCAGTTGAAGGCGTTACAAATACTGCTTCGGGTATTATTGCTTCCATATCTTGTGCAATATTACCATTTTGCCTACCTTCTCCGTAATTTTTATATTGATCAATAAAATCAAACCATACTGGATTCATTTTAACAATTTCATTGAGCCCATATCCAATATTAAGTATATTTTCTTTTACACTTATATCCGATACTGGTGCCGATAAATTTCCAGATGCGTCTGCCAATACTGCTCTACTTCCCACACCAGCTAAATTTGATAATCTTAAAACATTACCAGTTGTCAAAATCAATGGTGTATCTCCAGTATCGCCTCTATAAATTTGAAATTCAGTACCACTTGTAACA
>CAILDT010000850.1 GCA_903833025.1 uncultured Bacteroidota bacterium
CACTCTTTCCCTACACGACGCTCTTCCGATCTAAAATAGAAATTACAGATGTGCAAGGTAAACTAATTTATACAAGCGAAGAGAAACAAAAGAACTTAATTTCACTTGATTTCGAAGCACCACAAGGCTTGTACTTTGTTAGTATAACAACAGAAGATAATAAAACGAATTTTAAAATAGTTAAGGAGTAAAAAATAATAATTCAATAAATAATAAACAATAAAAAAACAAAAAACAATGAAAAAAACAATTTACACAGCAGCATTACTTATTGTAAGTAATTTAATTTTTGGGCAAACTGTAAAAACCGAAATAGGAAGTCCAATTGTTGGCGACATTGGCGACCCTGTATTGGTTATGAAAAATGGGTTTAGCGTTTTTGAATTCAACGATGAAAAAACAAAAACACTTAAACTTACCATATTTAATGATAAGCTGAAACAAATTGCTACAAAGGAATTAAAGTTTAAGATGGTTGATTTTGCCAGAGCTTTTTCGGCTGCCGACCCAACAATTTGTGTTTTGAAAACTTATGAAATAAATGGAAAAATAGTAATTTTTATAAAAGATAATAAAATTGAAAAGAAAATGCAATGCGGTTTATATCGTTTAATTATAAACCCAAATAATGCAGAAATTGAAAAAGAAGAACTTTTGCTAACAGTTGATAAGGGAGGTTTTACAGACGATGCTCCTTCAAACAGTTTTGGGATGGATAGTCCATTTTATTTTATCAGCAAAGACGACAATTCAGATTATTATGCCATCATAAAATACGGTTATCAAAAACGAAGTGATGGTGCAAGTAATTATGAAGTACATTACTATTCTCCCGACAACAAAGAAATCAACACAGTTAATTTTGATTATGTAGGAAATAAATATGAGTACGCACGTCCGTTAAACTTAATAGTTTATTCCGACAAATATTTAGTGATAGCATCTTATGCTTTTAATTCAGAAAAGAAAAATAATAAGGATACAAAAATAGTTTTCTCCAAACTTGAAAAGGGTAAAAAAACTTTTACTCATAAAGAATTGGATTATTCAGAAAATTTCAATTCATCTTATTGTTCATTGAAAAAGAATGAAAAAAACAACTTGCTCGAAGCTTTAGTTTATACTGAAGCAAAACAAAAAGGCGATAAAATATTTTATGGTATGATTTTTCAAAGCTTAGACCCCGAAAAAATGGAATTAACCAAACCTTATACGCTTCCTCAAAAAAAACTTGATGAATTTGTAAGTAAAAAATGTGGTGCAAAAAATGGATATGATGGAGGGATGGTAGACGGATTTGAAGTTGATGCAAATGGAAATAATTTTACAACCAGCAAAAAAAACGTCATCATTTTTCAAGCGGGAAAGGCTATATCTAATGACCCAGAACTATTTGGGTTTAGCTCTTTTGATGCGAACGGAAACGAACTTAATGCTTGGGCATACCCTCATATTACAAGTAGTTTTTATAAAACTATTTGTAATGATAAAGGCAATTTTTTTTTAATGGATGAGATGGAAGAAAATATGGATAAGCCATTAAGTAAAAAATTTGAACCTATCGCACCAATAAGGTCTAATGCAATAATTATTACTCTAAAAGATAATGGAGAAATGAGTAAAGAATATATTTTTGGAAAACCAGATAAAACCAACACTTTTCTTTGGAGAATGAATTATAATTCACAACTAAAAAGTGCTATCGCAGTGATTTGTGTTGGAAAAGATTTAAAGAATAAAAAAATAGCAAGAATAAAATTTGAGTAACCCCCGTTCAGCGTAGCGTCCCGCTACGTTTGATTTAACAAGGCGTCTCGCCTTTTATTAAAAAACAAAAAACTCCTTACTAAAAACGTAAGGAGTTTTTTTTGTTTTTATACTATAAAGGAAAAGGGAGTATATTTGTAAAAAAATAAAAGCTATGCTAACAAAGAAAAAATTATTAAAATCGATTAAAGATTTGCCAGAGACATTTTCAGTAGATGAAATAATAGATAGGGTTATTCTGCTTCAAAAAGTTGAAATTGGTTTGGAGCAATCTGCTTCAAATAAAGTACATCCAACTATTTCGGCAAAAAGTAAATTAAAAAAATGGTTGAAGTAAAATTTACTGTTCAATCCCGCAGCCGCGAGCGTCATTTCCGCTCGTGGCAATTATTCGGGAGCGTTTCGCTCCCACTAAAAAAACTCCTTACAGCAACGTAAGGAGTTTTTTTTGTTATACTAATAATGAAACTTACAGGAAATAACTATGATACTGGTTTTGGCAACTTGGTAGACAAGGCGGTGTTCTCTGGTTATGCGTCTGCTCCAGCACCCTTTAAGGTTGTGTTTGAGAGGCTCGGGTTTGCCAGTGCCATCAAATGGAGTGTTTTTAATTTCTTCCAGCAGAGTAATAATTTTTTTATGAATGGTACTGTCTGTTTTTGCCCAGTCTATAAATTGTTTGAGAGCAGCGGGTTTAAAAATAATTTCCCGCATAGTTATAATTTTACTTTGCGTAATTTTTTTAAGTCAGTTTTTTTTCCTTTTGATACATCAGAAGAAAGTTTTTTTAATTCATCAAAAGAAAAAGCATATCCTTCTTTACTGTTCAACGATTCTTCCAAGTGTTTGCGGTTAGCTTCGGTAGAGAGCAAGTATTCGGTTGTATCTTGCTCTTCTTCTATAGTAATAGAAATAGTTTTGCTTTTAAAAAGAGCTTTTACGCTTTTGATAAATTTTTCGTCAAGCTCGCTGGCTTTGATATGGAATGATGTGTACATAGTAAAATAAATTAAATTATCAGATTGCAAAGATAGAGAATAAAATTTCGATTAAAAATAAATAGTGTTTTCAGAAAAAAACTCCTTA
>CAILDT010000851.1 GCA_903833025.1 uncultured Bacteroidota bacterium
TATTTGACTAATTTTGCGGACTTTTTAAAACCAATATGGCAAAGCCAAAACAGATAGAAGACTTAAATTCCAGAGAATACATCATCATAAAAGGTGCGAGAGTTCACAACCTGAAGAATATTGATGTAGCAATTCCTCGTAATAAATTAGTGGTGATAACGGGTTTGTCGGGTTCGGGAAAATCATCATTGGCTTTTGATACGCTATATGCTGAAGGACAAAGGCGGTATGTGGAGAGTCTTTCTTCTTATGCCCGTCAGTTTTTGGGCAGAATAGATAAACCAGAAGTTGATTATATTAAGGGTATTTCGCCTGCTATTGCTATTGAACAAAAGGTAAATTCCCGTAACCCTCGTTCTACAGTGGGTACTTCTACGGAGGTTTATGATTATCTAAAACTTTTATTTGCGCGAATAGGTAAAACATATTCACCAGTTTCGGGGAACCAGGTAAAGCGAGATACGGTTGCTGATGTGGTTGAATATGTGAATTCATTGAAACCAGAAACTAAGGTATTGGTTCTTTCGCCTCTTAAAATTCAAAAGGATAAAACGTTTAAGAAACAATTAGAATTATTATTCCAGCAGGGTTTTGCTCGTATTCAGCAAAATGGGGTTATATATAAGATAGAAGAATTTATTGAAACCAAATTCTCCGATAAGGAGCAAATTTACATTGTTGTTGACAGAATAACTGTTCAACAAGACGATGAAGATAATGAAAACCGTATTTCTGATTCTGTTCAAACTGCATTTTATGAGGGGGATGGGGAATGTTTGATTAGTTGGGAGGATGGAGAACAGAGAATGGAGAAAGTAACAACAAATAAAAAAACACAGCCCGTTAAAGAAAAGAAAAGTCAAAAGCCTAAGGATAAGAAAACTAGTGACTCCGTACTCCTTACTCCCAACTCAAAAACTTTCTCCAACAAATTTGAATTAGATCGAATGACTTTCGAAGAGCCATCCGTTCATTTCTTCAGTTTTAATAACCCCATTGGAGCTTGTAAAAACTGCGAAGGTTTCGGAAGTGTGATTGGTATTGATGAAGATTTAGTTATCCCCAATAAAAATCTTTCCGTATTTGAAGAAGCAATTGTTTGTTGGAAAGGGGAGAAAATGGTGGAATGGAAAAATATGCTTGTCAATAATTCTCATAAGTTCGATTTCCCTGTTCACCGCCCTTATTACGATTTGTTGGCGAAGGAAAAGAAGTTACTTTGGACAGGCAATAAATATTTTGCTGGGCTAAATGATTTTTTTAAACACCTCGAAAAGGAAGCTTACAAAATTCAATATCGCGTTATGCTTTCTCGTTATCGTGGTAAAACTGTTTGTCCGGAATGTAACGGAACTCGTTTGCGAAAAGATGCAACGTATGTTAAAGTGGCTGATAAATCGATTAATGACATTGTGCTGATGCCTGTTGGCGAGTCATTTGAATTTTTCAAATCTTTAAAATTATCAAAGTACGATACCGAAGTGGGTAAGCGTATTTTAGTTGAAATAACTAATCGTTTGAGGTTTTTGAATGAAGTGGGCTTAGGTTATCTTACCCTTAATCGTTTGTCGAATACCTTATCAGGCGGTGAGTCGCAGCGCATCAACCTTGCTACCTCATTGGGAAGCAGTTTGGTTGGGTCTATGTATATTTTGGATGAACCAAGCATTGGTCTACATTCCCGCGATACTTCCCGTTTGATAAAAGTGCTGTATTCATTGCGAGATATTGGCAACACCTTAATAGTCGTGGAGCACGACGAAGAAATTATGCGCAGTGCCGACCAGCTAATCGATATTGGTCCGATGGCGGGAACGCACGGTGGCGAGTTGGTTTTCCAGGGTAATCACAAAGAGTTGGAAACCGAGACTCGCAGTTTAACTGCTTTATATTTAACAGGGAAAGAAAAGATTGAAGTCCCAGCAATTCGTCGCCATTGGAATCAGTTTATACAGGTGGAAGGTGTTCGCGAAAACAATTTAAAAAACATCACTGTAAAGTTTCCTCTCAATACAATTACTGTGGTTACGGGTGTTTCAGGAAGCGGTAAAACATCCTTGGTAAAGAAAGTTTTGTATCCCGCACTCAAAAAACTGCACGGTGGCTTTGGTGAACAAACGGGTAGTTTCGATAAATTAACAGGCGATTACAACAGTGTTTCGGCTGTTGAGATGATTGACCAAAACCCTATCGGCAAGTCCACACGCTCCAATCCAGTAACTTATGTAAAGGCGTATGACGAAATTCGAACCCTATATTCCGACCAGCAATTAGCTAAAAACAGGGGTTACAAACCTTCTCATTTTTCGTTTAATGTCGATGGTGGGCGTTGCGAAGTATGCGAAGGCGAAGGTGAAGTGCAAATTGAAATGCAGTTTATGGCTGACATACATCTGCTATGCGAAGCTTGCAACGGCAAACGTTTTAAGCAGGATATACTTGAAATTACTTATCAGGATAAAAACATTTCTGACATTTTGGAAATGACTGTTGACGATGCCATCGCTTTTTTTGAAACAGCAGAACGCCCTACCGCTATTGAGAAACGCATCGTTCAGAAATTGAAACCTCTCTCCGATGTAGGGCTTGGATATGTGCATTTGGGACAGCCATCCAGCACGCTTAGTGGTGGCGAAGCGCAACGGATTAAACTCGCTTCGTTTCTTGGAATTGGACAAAACAGCAGTGTTAACACCCTTTTTATTTTTGATGAACCCACTACAGGTCTCCATTTTCACGACATCTCCAAACTCCTATACGCCTTCAATGCCCTCGTAAAACAAGGGCATTCGCTCATCGTTATTGAACACAATGCCGAAATAATAAAGTGTGCCGATTGGATTATAGATTTAGGACCCGAAGGCGGAACGAACGGCGGAAACATTGTTTTTGAAGGTGTGCCAGAAGATTTAGTTAAATGTAAGGATTCTTATACAGGAGAATATCTTAAAGGGAAACTTTGATTAGAAAAGGAACTCAGAAAAGGAATTGTGAGTTTTACGATACTATTCCTTATCTTTGCATTGCATCCCCTCACAGTTTAATTCTTTTCCAAATGAAAAAACTTTTATTTTTAAGTGCATTCGCTTTTATTATTCTCCATATAAACTTAAAAGGACAATGCACTTCCTGCACTACCACTATTACTGGGTTAGATGCTACTAACCATATTATTTCCGCTGGACAAACATTTTGTATTTCTTCCACAGGAATTTGTACAGGGTTAATTACTGTATCGGGGGGTACGCTTTGTAATCAAGGACATATTGGCTCTTCAAATGTTTGGGTAACTGGTGCAACAAGTGTTTTTAATAACCTGGGGACTATTAATTCGTCTAATATTTTAGTGGATAACGGTGCTTCATTTACAAATGGAGGAACAGCTACAATTGATAGCTTACTTATCACAAATCCTAATTCAACCTTTTGGAATGGCGTTTCAATGACAACTATTAGATTGGCAATCACCGATAGTGCACAATGCCATAATAGCGGTACTATAGCAACTGATTTTCTTGGCGATTCGCTAGGATTTGTTTATAATATTAGTTCCTGCATTCTTGTTAATTATGATTTTTATAATATTTACAACAGCTTTTATATAAATGATAATGCAGGATGTTTGTATGTTAACAGAGATTGGTTTAACACGACAGGTTCTACATTTTCTAGTTATTACGGCACTGCAAATGTGGTCAGAAATTGGTATAATTCTGCATTGTTTGGGGGAGAAATTTCTGTTGGAAATATTTCGGATAACGCAGGTACTATTGGAACCCTTGCGAATAATGTAAATGATATTTGCGATGCAGGACATCCTGTCGGCGGTTTAGATGTGAATACAGGAACAATTGTAGGAACTTTAACAACCTGTCAAAGTACTATCTCATATTGTCAAAATAATTGTGGGATTTCATCTCTAATAGCTGAACAATCAAAACAACCCACCCTCACCCTTTTCCCAAACCCTGCTTCCACCTCTTTAAATATTACTTTATCTGCTTTTACTCCAAATCAGCAATTAATAATTACGGATGTGTTGGGGAGGCAAATATCCAAATTTCAAATTTCAAATTCTAAATCTGAAATTAATGTTTCCGAATGGAATAATGGGGTTTATTTTTACCAACTAATCAATAATAAAGACACTGAACAAGGTAAATTTATCGTAAATCATTGATAATTAAGTCTATTTTATAATTGTTCCCATAAAAGATTTGGTTTTTCCGCTCTACAAAATCATTTTTCCCGTGCGCAAAATCATTTTGTAAGTGCGCAAAATCATTTTCCCCGTGCGAAAAATCATTTTGTAGGTGCGAAAAATCATTTTTCCCGTGCGAAAAATCATTTATTAATCTACAAAATCATTTTCCACCTCCATAAAATCATTTTCCACCTCTCCTAAATCATTTTTCCTGTGCGAAAAATGATTTTGTAGATCTGGAAAATGAATAGGCTTCTTTCGTAATTCAATTCTGATTTGAAGGCATTACGTCATTGCGAGGGCTTTTCGCCCGAAGCA
>CAILDT010000852.1 GCA_903833025.1 uncultured Bacteroidota bacterium
AACGTTTGAAAGATTTATGATGTTTTACCCGAAGACTTTGCCAATTAAGCGATTCAGCCCCCCCTTTTTAATATCATAAATCTTGTGTTAGAAATAATGCATTATACTTCTAATTAAATAGTTTTACAATCTATTTTATCATATTGCTTATGAGTACCTACAAACCTTATGTAAACAGTTCTTGTACTAAAGTGTATCATTACCACAATCCTGTATTTATTGCCTCCTACATCAAATACAAATCTTTCATTTCCTACACTATCTACACTATTAAAAGTTTGTTTTATGCTGTGGAAGTCTTTCCAGTTACTTAACAAAGCTATGTTATACCATATCAGTAAGGGTTCTTTGGCTTTGTTTTCAGTTTGGTAAAACTCAATCAACTTGGTTTTTGATATTATAACCATTGCACAAAGGTAAGTATAAATATTATTAATAACGAAAATAAGTTATCGAAAACGAAATTTACTTGCCGATACAAAAGCGGCTAAAAATATTAGCAAGCAAATCGTCAGAAGAAATTTCGCCAGTTATAGTTCCCAAATAATGCAGTGCCTGGCGAATGTCCATTGCCAGAAAATCGCCGGTAACATTACTATTTAACCCTTCCAGCACTCTGAATAATGCAGTATTGGTATGTCGCAATGCCTCCACGTGGCGGGCATTGGTAACAATGGTTTCGGTAACGTTCACCGTTTTACTGTCGAATAAAGCAACAAGGTGTTGTTTCAATTCGTCAATATTGGTGCGTTCTTTGGCAGAAATAAAAAGCATATCGGGGAAAGCGGCAAATTCTTTTTTGATGTACTCTAAATCTTCTTTATCTATTTTATTTGCAACAAGTAATAAATGCGAATTATGCACGTGAGGAGTTAAACCGTCAACAATAAGGCGCAATTCCGCAGAAGTAACATCGTGCGCATCGAATAAATAAATGGCGATAGAAGAAAGTTTTATTTGCTGAAATGTTTTCTCCACACCTATAGATTCAATAATATCAGTAGTTTCGCGAATACCTGCTGTATCAATAAACCGAAACAGCACACCATCAATCGTCATTTCATCTTCAATCACATCTCTGGTAGTGCCCGGTATTTCAGATACTATGGCTCTATCCTCTTCCAGCAAAACATTTAATAAAGTAGATTTACCCGCATTAGGTTTCCCCACAATAGCCACTGGAATACCATTTTTAATCACATTGCCTACTTCAAAAGAATCAATCAAACGCTGAATAATTTTTTTGATAGAGGTAACCAAGTTCTTTAAATCGGTTCTGTCGGCAAACTCCACATCTTCTTCACTAAAATCAAGTTCGAGTTCTATCAGCGAAGCAAAATCAATTAAGTTTTGACGAAGCAACTTTATCTTACTCGAAAATCCACCCCTCATTTGCTGCATCGCTACCTGGTGCGAAGAAGAAGAATTGGAAGAAATTAAATCTGCCACCGCTTCCGCCTGCGATAAATCTAATTTACCGTTCAAAAAAGCACGCATCGTAAACTCACCTTGTTGCGCCATTCTCGCGCCGTGCTTCACAATCAACTGAATAATATGCTGCTGTATAAACCCCGAACCGTGGCACGAAATTTCTATTGTATCTTCGGAAGTATAAGAGTTAGGAGTTTTGAAAATGGTGAGTAATACTTCATCAATAACAATATCGCCATCGTGTATCACTCCAAAATGAACGGTATGAGATGCTTTTTTAGTTAAATCTATTTTCTTCAAACTCTTAGTAGCGAATATTTTATTGCAAATAGCAAAGGTATCAATCCCCGAAACGCGAATAATACCAATAGCTCCAACACCTTGCGGAGTAGCAAGCGCAACAATAGTATCTTTATCTATAAAGGATGTTTTCACTGTTTTATTAAACTAATTTCGACAAAAGTAATTATTTGCTTTGCAATAACGTTGTAAAACTATAATTTAGCCGACCGAAATAAAGCAGTATTAACAATAAGACAAATAAAACAAAATAAAAGATGAGCGTATTAGTAAACAAAAATTCAAGAATTATAGTGCAGGGATTCACAGGTACCGAAGGCACTTTCCACGCTTCGCAAATGATAGAGTACGGCACCACAGTGGTTGGCGGGGTAACTCCTGGCAAAGGCGGAACCACACATTTGGAACGCCCAGTGTTTAACACCGTTCAGGAAGCAGTACAAAAAGCAGATGCCGATACTTCCATTATTTTTGTGCCTCCTGCATTTGCTGCTGATGCCATTATGGAAGCTGCCGAAGCAGGTATAAAAGTGATAGTTTGTATCACCGAAGGCATTCCTGTAAAGGATATGATTCAAGTAAAAGAATATTTAAAAGGAAGAGATTGTAGGTTGATAGGACCTAATTGTCCAGGAATAATTTCTGCGGATGAAGCTAAAGTAGGCATTATGCCGGGCTTTGTATTTAAAAAAGGAAACGTAGGCATTGTTTCAAAATCAGGAACATTAACCTATGAAGCATCTGACCAAACAGTAAAAGCAGGGCTTGGAATTACTACTGCCATTGGCATTGGCGGCGACCCAATTATTGGAACTACCACAAAAGAAGCAGTAGAACTTTTGATGAACGATGAAGAAACACACGCTATTATTATAATAGGAGAAATAGGCGGAAACTTGGAAGCAGAAGCTGCTCGCTGGGTTAAAGCAGATGGCAATCGTAAACCTGTTGTAGGTTTTATTGCAGGAGAAACCGCTCCTAAAGGTCGTACAATGGGACACGCAGGTGCAATAGTTGGCGGTGCTGACGATACAGCAGAAGCAAAAAAGAAAATAATGCGCGAATGCGGAATCATTGTTGTTGATTCGCCTGCCGACATCGGAATAGCAATGGCAAAAGCATTAGCTGACGATGTTCGCAAATCAAGCCCGCATCATCATACTAACAGAGTTGATTAATATTACTTCGCATATTAAATAATAACAGTAATTTTGGCTATGTAATTTTGCATAGCCAATTTAATTTTAAGAAATATGAAAACAACAAAAATACTTTTAGCAGCAATGGCAGTTTCGTTGTTATCATTAACAATTAAAGCGCAGGATATGATTCATAAAACAGATGAAACGGTTATTTCTGCAAAAATTATAGAAGTGAATTCTTCCACTATAAAGTATAAACCATTCGATAATGCCACCGAAAGAGTTTTTGAATTATCGAAAAACGAAATATATTATATAGTATATCAAAACGGAACAAAAGAATATTATAATACCAACACTAGCACCACCAACAACACTTATGTGGAAACCACAGAAACAAAGCCAATGAAGGTAGAGAACAAAAAAATTCTAAAAAATATTATTGCCCTTGATTGTTTCGATATGATTTTCACCAATCTTTCCTTTTCCTTTGAACGTGTTTTAAATTCGGGAAAGATTTCCCTTAAAATTCCTGTTTCAATTGGTTTACAAGGAAAACCAAATACTACTAATTATACATCCGAATTGGGGCAAACACAGTTTTTACAGAACAGGAATGTAGCAGCAGGATTAGATTTAAATATCTATCCGTTCGGTCAAACAAAAAACACGTTCTTTGTCGGACTTTCAACTTTTGCAGGTACTTTTAATTATTATAAAGATATCGCCACTGCAACTTATAATGGATACAACGGTTATTATACTACTGTAACTGGTCATACAAAATATGAAGGAATGCATTATTCTGGAATGGTGCACCTTGGAGGATACCTGCATATGGGAGATAATTTTTTAATTGGTTGCAAAATTGGAGTTGGTTTTAAAAGAGAAGAAACAATTGAACCAGATAATTATACGCTACCAACAGCACAGTTTGATTTTAATTTGGGTTATCGTTTTTAAATTATTGGCTTATCTATTTCTTATACCTTTGAAACTAATAAAAATCGAATTCTACATTATTTAACTAACAACATTATGAAATTACTAGAAGGGAAAATTGCTTTAATAACAGGTGCTTCACGTGGTATTGGTCGTGGTATCGCTTTGAAGTTTGCAGAACAAGGAGCTAATGTGGCTTTTACTTATTTATCTTCCGTAGAAAAAGGACAAGAGCTTGAAAAGGAATTACAAGCGTTTGGAGTAAAAGCAAAAGGGTATCGGTCAGATGCTGCTGATTTTAAAGCTGCTGAAGAATTAGTAAATGCAGTAGTTACTGATTTTGGAACTATTGACGTATGTGTTAACAATGCGGGCATTACACGCGACACTTTATTGATGCGTATGAGCGAACAACAATGGGATGAAGTGATAAATGCAAATTTGAAATCTGTTTTTAATGTAACTAAAGCGGTGCAAAAACCAATGTTAAAACAACGCAAAGGTTCAATAATTAATATGAGTTCTGTGGTTGGGGTAAAAGGCAACGGCGGACAGTCGAACTATGCTGCATCTAAAGCCGGAATTATTGGATTTACTAAATCAGTTGCCTTGGAGTTAGGATCGAGGAATATTCGTTGTAATGCAATTGCTCCAGGCTTTATTGAAACAGAAATGACCGCAGCACTTGACGAAAAAGTGGTGGAGGGCTGGAGAAATAATATTCCGCTTAAAAGAGGTGGCACTGTTGATGATGTTGCAAATGCTACTATCTTCCTTGCTTCCGATATGAGTGCATATATTACGGGGCAAGTGATTAATGTTTGCGGAGGAATGCTTACCTAACATTCAACGAATAACCAATCTATTTTCGTTGAACCAATGAATTTAATTACCGAAACTCCTTTATGGTTTTGTTTGTTTTGCATTTTTGCAGGGCTTGTTTATTCATTTATTCTTTACCGTAAAGATAAATCATTAAACGAAATATCCGTTTGGCTAGTTCGATTAATGGCTACGTTCCGCTTTATAGTAATTAGTATTCTTGCTTTTTTTTTACTATCACCGTTATTAAAAACAATTAATCGAAACATTGAAAAACCTGTTATCATTGTTGCGCAAGATAATTCTGAATCCATTATAGTTGGCAAAGATTCTTCTTTCTATAAAAAGGAATACAAACAAAATCTTAAAAAACTAATTGATAACTTAAATGATAAATACGAAGTTCGTACTTATTCTTTTGCTGATAAAATAAAAGAATTAAAATCACCTGACTCTTTAAAGTTCAACGAAAAACAAACTGACATCTCTTCTTTATTCGATGAAATTGAAACTCGTTATAGCAATAGAAATGTTGGTGCTGTAATTCTCGCAACAGATGGGTTATATAATAAAGGCTCTAATCCTATTTATTCTTCTGACAAAATAAAAGTGCCTGTTTATACTATTGCCTTGGGAGATACAACGGTAAAGAAAGATATAATTCTCTCCAAAGTAAATGCAAATCGCTTAGCTTATCTGGGAAATCAATTCCCTATTGAATTAGTAATAAATGCAAAACAACTAAAAGGTAAAACCACCACACTTACTATTAATAAAGGCACTGCAACTTTATTTACCCAAACAATTAACTTTAATTCTGATGCCTTTATCACTACCATTCCTGTTTTGTTAGATGCAAAAGAAGTGGGTTTGCAACATTACAAAATTAAACTTTCTACACTTCCTGAAGAGATGAGTTTCTCAAACAACGACCGCGACGTGTTTGTAGATGTATTAGATGCACGACAGAAAATACTTATTCTTGCAGATGCTCCACACCCTGATGTAGCAGCTTTAAAAGAGTCGATAGAATCAAATCAAAATTATGAGGTGGAAAGTTATATGATTGATAATTTTGATAAACCACTAAAGAAATATAATCTCATTATTCTTTACCAATTGCCAAATGTTCGTAATCCTTCATCCAAAATTATTAATGAAATAAATACCGCCAACATACCTGTATGGGCTTTCTCTGGCGCAAGTTCTATATTAAAAAGCAATTTAAGTATTACAAATGCAAACCAAAAAGCAAATGAAGCGGAAGCGGTACTGGATAAAAACTTTCCACTGTTTACCATCAGCGACGAATTACGAAAAGCAGTAAAAGATTTCCCTGCCGTTACTTGTCCTTTCGGAACGTATGGAACCGAGAACAGCAGTAACACATTAATATATCAACGAATTGGAATAGTTGAAACAAAAACTCCGTTTATGTATTTCAATTCTGTTGGCGATAATAAAATGGCAATAGTAGAAGGTGAAGGGATATGGCGTTGGCGTTTACAAGATTTTGCTGCACACGGCAATCATAATTTATTTGATGAATTAGTTTCTAAAACTGTTCAATACCTTTCTGTAAAAGTAGATAAGAGCTTTTTCAAAATTATTGGTAAAAACAATTTCCTCGAAAACGAAGCGATAGAAATGGAAGGCGAAGTATATAACGAAAGTTACGAATTAATAAATGAACCAGAAGTAAATATTACTATTACTAATTCTGAAAACAAAATTTTCCCTTTTACGTTCAGCAAAACATCAAATGCATATCGCTTAAATGCTGGAATGATGCCTGTGGGAGAATATAAGTACGAAGCAAAAGTAAAAGTCGGAGATAAAATGTACACACAAAATGGAACCTTTAGTGTAAGTGCTTTGCAGGTAGAATTAATAAACACCGTTGCCGACCATCAGATGCTTTACAGTCTTGCAAAAAAACATAATGGTGAAATGGTTTATCCAACTGATTTAGAAAACTTAGTTAAAAAACTGAATACTCGCGATGATATAAAATCAGTTTCTTATTCCGAAAAGAAGCTTACGGATTTAATAAATCTTAAATGGATTTTCTTTTTGCTTCTTACCCTATTAACTTTCGAATGGTTTATGCGAAAAAGAAATGGTTCAAATTAATATATATTTAAAAATTGCCGAAACAAAATTATTATCTAATTTTATCACATATAAATATCACACAATATGCTCACAGCACAACCAATAACAATTAAAGTTCAAAAAACTTTACAAACTCGCATCGGAGAAATTGATTTTAATGATCTTCATTTCGGTAAAATATTTGCCGACCATATGTTTGTTTCAGATTATAAAGATGGTGAATGGATAGATTCTCGAATAATGCCTTACGGGCAAGTAATGATGAGTCCTGCAACATCAGCGTTGCACTACGGGCAATCCATTTTTGAAGGAATGAAAGCTTATAAAAATGATAAAGGCGAAGTGCTTTTATTTCGTCCTTTAGATAATCATAAGAGAATAAATTTATCTGCTGACCGTATGGCAATGCCAAGTATTCCGCAGGAAATATTTATGGAAGGGCTAAAGCAATTAATAAATCTTGACCAACAATGGGTACCTACAACTGAGGGGGCATCACTTTACATTCGCCCATTTTTGATTGGTACTGATGAATACATTGGTGTAAAACCATCCGACACCTATCGATTTTATATTATCACCGCCCCTGGAGGTGCTTATTATAATGAGCCTGTAAAGGTTTTGGTGGAGACTAATTTTATCAGAGCAGTTGAAGGAGGCGTAGGATATGTAAAAGCATCAGGTAATTATGGTCGTTCGCTTTATCCTACTAAGTTAGCACAACAGAGAGGTTATCAGCAAATAATATGGACAGACGGAAAGAATCATCGTTATCTTGAAGAATCAGGAACTATGAATTTAATGTTTGTGATTGACGATGTATTAATTACTCCTCCACTTGGAGATACTATATTAGCAGGTATTACCCGCGACAGCGTACTAACTATTGCTCGCGATTGGAAAATGAAAGTACAGGAACGCAAAATTAGTATTGATGAAGTAATTGATGCCCACAAACGAGGAACTCTTGAAGAAGCTTTCGGAACAGGCACTGCAGCAACCATTGCACACATTTCTTTAATTGGCTTCGAAGGTAAAGATTATGAACTACCACCAATCGAGAACACCATATTTTCTCATCGAGTATCTAAGGAATTAGATAATATTAGAAAAGGGAAAGCAGAAGACATTCATAACTGGATGTATAAGATATAAAACAATTACTTTGCCTTTTCAATATGTTGTAGTATTTGAAGCATAAGTTTGTTTTGATTTTCCAAGTGCATTAGAATAGTTTCAATTTCATTCTCTGCCTTTGTGTTTACATCAAAATCTGCTTCCGCTCTTGCTTCCGAGTGTTGCGACTGCAAATTCTGCCCAATCATAATCAAGGGCATCAAAAATATTTGAATCATATTTGATAAAAAAAGCCACAACACAAAGGCAGGAAAAGGGTCGAAGCGCATTGCAGGTGGAGCCATTGCATTCCACCCAAGCCACAGAGCTGTCCAGATAAATATTATTATAAAAAAGCCCATAGTACCTACGTGATTTGTTATCCACAAAGCCAACTTATCCAATCGCTTTAGCTTTTGTTTTCTTTCAATATTAATATTTCTAAGAGGTTTACGAAACTTTTTTATTTCTTCTAACGATTTTGGATTGTGGTTTTGCATAATAGATGTTTAAGTGAACATTATTTTTAAATAAAAACAAAATTACTAATTAAAAGCAAAAACTCCCCGTTCTTTTTATTAGAACGAGGAGTTTAAAGTTTATTTACTATTTAATTTTTATTGTTTTACTACTCTTTGTGTGTAAAGCACATTTGAATCTTTATCCAGCAATCTTACAAAATACATTCCGTCTTTATAAGATTCAATGTTAGTTTTCATTGTATTTACACCACTCACTACTTGATGTTTTTGTTGAATCATCAAGTTACCAAGTATGTCATACACTTCCACAATAACATCTTTGTCTACATCAGAAGTTACATCAATTGTAAATTCATTTGTAGTTGGATTAGGGTATATTGCAGAGTATGTGTTTCCAGCATCGGCTGTATTATTCATTGATATTGGATCCGCACAAACTGCAATCGCTAATGTTCTGTAAGCACTTGTTCCACAAGAGTTAACAGAAGCTACTTTCAACGAACCAGCCGCAGTGTGAATACCTGCAAAAGTTACGTTCAACGCCGTTGTACCCTGTCCCGAAACAATAGTAAATGTAGAAGGCACAACCCAAGCATAACTCGAAGCACCAGTTACTGCTGCTATAGTATAAGTAGCCGAAGTAGTACCACAAACATTAGCAGGTCCGCTAATAGAAACTGGAACGCCTGCCAATTTAGAAATTGGTAACGACCTTGCAGCACTTGTTGTACATCCGTTAGTTGCAGTTACAGTTACGTTTCCTGCACTATAGCTACTTCCAAATGTAACTGCAATATTAGTAGTCCCTTGACCTGAATTTATTGTAACCCCAATTGGCACAGTCCAAACATACCCTGTTGGCGAAGCACCCGCTACCGCAGCTATAGAATAATTAGTACTTGTATTTCCACAAGTAAGAGCAGGTCCGGTAATTGCACCTGGAGTTGGAGTTGCAACACTTAATGCTAATGTTCTTGCTGGACTATCACCACAAGTATTATGAGCCACCACAGAAATACTACCTGTAGTAAAGCCAGACACTCCTACCGTTAGACTAGTAGTGTTTTGTCCCGAAGTAATAGTCAGTCCAGAAGGAACTGTCCATACATAAGTACTAGCACCAGTAGCAGCAGGGCAGGTATAAGTTGCCGTTGATAATCCGCAAACATTTGCAGGACCTGATAATGATATTGGTGCAGCAGGAACATTACCTATCACGGTTAACGTAACGCCTGGTATGTTTCCGCAAGCATTAACTGCTGATACTTGAACAACACCTGTAACAAATGCAGAAGTAATAGTTACCCCTATTGAATCTGTATTAGCTCCAGTTGCTATCGTCATTCCAGAAGGAAGAGTCCACGCATAAGATGTTGCACCAAATACAGGAGCAACATGATAAGATGTAGAAGTTAAACCACAAACCGATGTTGCACCTAATATATTACCGTGTACTTCTGGTTTCTTAGTTACCTTCATTGAATCTATCGCTGTAGTTCCACAAGGACCAGTTGCCTGAACGGTAATGTATCCCACAATAGTACCAGCAGAACAAGTTACATTTAATGTGTTTGTACCTTGTCCGCCTGTAATTGTCATACCAGTTACACCAGTAGGCACTGTCCAATTATACGATGTAGCACCAGCAACAGGAGTTACTGAATAAATAGCCGAGTTAACCCCGCAAACAACATCTGGACCAGAAATGGAACCAAGAATAATAGGAGATGGTGCTGCCACGCTTATTGTTCTATCAGCACTTGAACCACATCCGTTGGTGCTATGAACTGCAATATTGCCTGATGTAAATGAACTATTGAACATTACCACAATCGTAGTTGTTGTTTGACCAGAAACTAAAGTACAATTTGTAGGCAATGTCCAATCATAACTTACTGCTCCGTTAACAACAGGACAAGAATAAGTAACATTCACACCTATCAAATTACACAATCCAACAGGACCAGAGATATAAGATGGAACACTTGCTGCCGCTCCACTTACAGTGATATAATTGGTTCTAGTTTGTGTGTTAGTGCCAAACGAGTTGGTTGCAGTTAATGTTATTGTTTTTACACCAACAGTTGAGTAACTAACAGTATACGGTCCGAATCCGGTAGCTGTTGCAGGTGTTGCACCAGCACCAAAGTTCCAAGAGTAACTTGTTGCGTTAGTAGAATAGTTATCAAACTGAACAGTTCCGCTTACATTACAAGGTATTGTTACCGTATTGGATTGGAAGTTAGCAACCGGTAACGGAGCAACAACAGTAAAAGTAACTGAATCAGAAGTTCCACCACCAGGTCCTGTATTTGTAACAGAGAATGGTCGTGCACCTAACGTAGCACCTGACGCAATTGTTATGTTTGCAGTAATTAATGTATCTCCACTAAATGTGGTGGTGTTTACAGTAATACCAGCACCCACATTAACAGATGATGTACCGCTAATATATCCTGCACCATTAAATGTAACATCCATTGTTTGTGTTTGCGCGCCCTGAACAGGACTAATAGAATACAAGCTTGGTACTGGGATAATTTGTCCAATCTGATAATCACCGAATGATGTAAGTCCGTTTATAAATTCGTATCCTCCTGAATTAACACCATTTATCATAGCACCCCAAGCACTACCTGTGTAATTTTGAGCTTCAATATCTGCCTCAATTACCCCTGCATCAATATCAGAAGGTTGGTATTGTAGACCTAAAGAAAACTGATTCAGCACAACTCCGCTATTCGTCATTGTCCAATAACGATTAACAGTTGTAGCTGCATTAAATGCACTTGTAGCAATGTTAGGATGGTCGCCTGCTGTTGTAGAAGCAGTAATATACCCACTATGTGAAACACTGTCAATAAACAAATCAACTGGTGCGTAACTAGTTCCTGTTCCTATAGGATAAGTTATAGAAGCACTACCCGAAGAATCTGGAGTAATATAAGCTCTTAAATTACCTATAACAAATCCTCCGTTACCAATTGCAGTTGCATTGCTATCAGCTGTTATTGTGTTACTTCCAGTATGAATATTTCCGTTATCCATTTCCAGCAACGCTCTCACAGTTACATCATTATTAATGTTAACACCTACAGAAGAGCTGTTATTCGTATAAAGGTTATCAAATACTAATGGAGATGCACCACTTACATTCTGTGTTATACTTCCACCAAAGGTTACAATACCACTGCCTGGCGTAAATGTTCCATTGTTAACCCAGTTACCATATACCGTTAAATTTGAAGAAGAATTCATAGTTACACTGCTTCCACTACCTATTGTTATGTTTTTACATACCGCACCAGTAGTATTTATAACTGGCATATAAGGAGCTGAATTCAGAATATTTATGTTGGTAGTAGATGTTGGAACACCACCGCACCAGTTGGTAGCATCAAACCAATCACTACTTGTTTGTCCTATCCAAGCACCTGCAGTAGTAACGTGAACTACTAATCCTCCAGATGGACCCGTAACATTTGCCGCACAAGGAGCAGTTCCTCCTTCTGCACGTAAATAGTATACAGTTACCGCAGTTGGTGATACCGATAAACTTGCATCCGCAGAGGTTAGATGACCACCAACAGCAAAAGAAGAACCATAACTAGGATTGGTGTACCATTGCCAATAAGCACCTGTTCCTAAACTACCACCTGTTTGAGTGATGGTAATGCTTGAGCCATTACAAACTAAGTTATTTCCGTTTAATGTATTAGGTGCAACTGATGGCTGATTGATTGTTACGTCTGATGTAAAGTTAGCACCACCGCATCCTAATGCACTTGTAGGTGTAATAGTATATTCTACGACAGCAACTCCAGACATAGAAAATAATACATCAGCAATAGAGTTTCCACAGTTACTTGAACAAGTTCCGGCGCCAATAACAGTGCCAGACAACGTAGCAGATGTCCACACATAAGATGTGTTTGCAACTGTTGAAGACAATGAAATGTTAGTTGATGAACCGCTACAAAGTGTAATATTTGAAGCCGAACCCACTGGAACAGGGTTAATAGTTACATTTATTATCATATCTATTCCCTGACAACCACTTTGAGAAGCAGAAGTACTTACCGTATATCTAACAACAGCAGGAATTGTACCTGTGTTTATTAAAACATCTGAAATAGTTGAACCACAACCACCAATACAATCGTTAAAGCCAGAAGCTGTACCACTGATTAGTGACGCAGCCCAAGTAAAGTCGGTTGATGCTATTGTTGAAGATAAATTAATAGCAAGCGTTGAACCACTGCAATAAGTTGTGCTGCCCGACGATGAAGCCACTGGTGCCCCTCCAATAGAATCTATAGCTGTAACGGTAGCACTAACACAGTTTCCTAATGTTGAAGTTGCAGTTACTATATACGTTACCGCTTGTGTAGTTGTTCCACTATTTGTTATGGTTTGAGCAATGGTAGAACCACAAGAGCTATTACAGTTACTAAATCCTGTAACACTTCCTGATGAAGCTGTCGCTGTCCAAGTATAAGTTGACGCAACGTTTGCACTTAAACCAAGTGCAGTTGTCTGCGGTGAACATAGATATTCAGAAGAAGGAGAAACTGTTAAGACTGGTTTGGGATTTACTGTTATTGCTTTGGTTGCTGTAACTGTTCCGCAAGAACCACCGCCAGATGTTAATGTTAATGTAATAGATGAAGGAGCATTTGCCGCTGCGGTATAAGTAGCAGTTCCCGGAGTTGAACCTCCATTATTTGCAAATGAACCACCTGCCACACTGGCAGACCATACTGCTGATGTAGCACCAGCACTGAACGAACCGCCCAATGCTGCAGTTGTTCCGCCCTGACATATTGCTGCTACTGCACCACCTGCATTTACTGCTGGTGCTGGGTTTACTGTAACATCTACTGTAAATATTGCTCCAACGCATCCTATTGAACTTGTTGGAGTTACTGTGTATCTTACAACACCTGCTGTTGTATTAGTATTTGTAAGCGTCTGTGCTATTGTTGTTCCGCAACCAGAAGTACAATTGCTGAATCCAGTAACAGTTGCACCGCTAAATTGTGCTGCTGTCCAAGTAAAGGTAGTACCTACCACCGTTGAACCAAGAGCAACTGATGTTGCAACCCCTGAACAAACCGTTTGAGGACTTGCAGAACCAACAGGAACATTTATGCTAACTGTCGCGCTTGGTCTTGTTGTTGAAACACAAGTAGGAGAATTCCAAGTAATTACTACCTGTCCGTTTCCAACATTATTTCCAGAAGTATTAGCTTGTGCAGTACCTCCATTATAAGAACCACCGGCATTTCCTATATATCCTACGGCTGTTCCCCAACCACTTCCGCCACTATAGCCACCGCCGCTTCCAGCATAGTTATTACAACTTCCCACAAAATTACCAGCAGTACCACCACCAAAACCTCCAGCTTGATAAGATGCAACATAAGCACTGGCAGCAGCACCTCCAGCTCCACCTTGTCTGAAACCGGCACCTCCGATGAATGCGTAAAGTAAATCATTTCCTCCGGAAGTATAAAATCCACCTCCACCCGCAACACAACTACTTGCAGGGGCTCCGTTTCCAGCTGTTCCCGGACTTGTTCCTGTTCCTGAAGTAGTTATTGGTGCACTAATTCCTGTTTGGCTGTTATAAGCAGCCCCGCCGCCCCCTGCAACAATTAAAGGTGTGGCAGTTGTATAACTAGCACCAAGACCTACAAAACTACCTCCTCCGCCGCCAGGGTATAAAGTAGTTAATCCAGGGCTTTGACCTGCCAATATTGAAAGTACCTGACCAGGAGTTACTGAAAACGTTCCAGTCATTGTTGCTCCTTTTCCTGCTGTAGAACCAGAAGTGTATCCTCCTGAAGCTCCTTTTGCAGTGATATTTAAAGAAGTAACGCCAGCAGGGACTGTAAATGTTTGAATAGCACCTGTATAATTAAAGGTTTGAGTACCAGATTCGAAAGCTTGCGCCTCAGCATAATAAGATGTGGTAACACCAGGCGTTACAGGAAAATTAGTTGCAGAGGCAACTGTACCTAATAATGTACCGCCTGTTGCAGCATTATACCAATTAATATTATTACCTGTAGAAGTTGCATTTAATTGTGAAGTTGCACCTGGGCATATATTTGCTGGTGTTGCACTAACAGGTGTTGGCGCAGCAGGTGTTGTACTAACAGATAATGTAACCGCATTAGTGGTAACATTACATCCCGTTCCGTTTCCAATTACACAAGTTAAAACTGCACCGTTTTCTGCTGTTGTAGGGTTAGTAATTGTTAATGTAGTTGAGTTAAAACCACTATAAGGAGCACCCGAAATGTTTACTCCACCTTTTTGCCACTGATATGTAGTTGCTCCTGTAGCTGTTACACTTACTGAAGTAGTAGTAACTCCAGAGCAAACAACCGAAGAAGGTGCTACAGGTTGAACTGTAATAACTGGGGAAGAATTAACTGTTACAGAAGCTCCGACACGAGTAGCAGAAGCACAACCCGGAAGATTCCAGGTAATAACAACAGAACCATTACCGGCAGCATTAAATGCTGCTGTATTAGACTGACTGGTCCCTGCATTATAAGAGCCACCGCCACCGCCATTAGTAGGAACATTCCATGCACCGCCGCCACCGGAATATCCGCCACCACCGCCGCCGCCATTGTTACCACCGCCGCCGCCGCCGCCAAATCCGCCATTACCTGTTGCTACACAAACAGGACCGCCAGCACCGCCATTCAAAAAACTTAATCCGAATGTACTCACACAACAGGAAGCATTTGCTTGTCCGTTGGTCAGTAAACCTCCGCCGTTACCAGCGCATGCGCCAACTCCACCACTATATGAAGTAGCCCCGTTTCCGCCAACACCACCTAAGCCGTAATTATTAGGAGATCCTCCTGATAAACTATTTCCACTTACCCCTCCTGTTGTGGTAACTGCATCAGCACCAATAGAAGTATAACCGGCTGCGTTTACAGATATACCGCCACCGCCACCGGCAATAACTAATGGATTGTTTGAGTTATCGGTAACGAATGTACCGCCTCCGCCACCGCCACCGGAGTTTGTCGCCCCTGCAGCACCCGCTCCACCAACCAGTACTTTTAATATCTGACCGGGAGAAACTGTTATTGTTCCTACCATTTTAGCACCATTACCGCCCAAAGGAGTAAATCCGGTAGTGATACCACCTGTTGCACCTATTGCTGTAACATTTATTGATGTTACACCACCAGGAACCGTAAAGTTTACTATTGAACCTGTGTAACTAAAAGTTTGTGAACCACTACCTGCAGATGTACTTGCCTCTGCATAATAAGTAGTATTTGCACCCGGAGTTACCGCATAATTTGCTCCACTGGCAACAGTTGATAGCAATGAACCACCCGAAGCAGCTGTCCACCAATTTATAAAATTTCCTGCTGATGTAGCATTTAACTGTGAAGTCTGACCTGCACATATTGAACTTGCTGTAGCTGTTACTGCAGTAGGTGCTGCAGGTGTTGTACCAACATTTAATAGCACCGCTGTAGTTGTTACTGTACAAGGACCTGTACCTGTAACCACACATGTCAATGAAGAACCATTTTCTCCTGTTGAAGGATTAGTAATGGTCATTACATTAGTTGTAACATTACTATAAGGAGCTACGTTAGATAACGCAACTCCGTTTTTATACCATTGATAGGCTGTAGCACTGGTAGCTGTAACGCTAACTGTAACTGTAGCTGAACCGCAAATCTGTGCAGGTGCAACCGGTTGAACGGTAACAACGGGATATGTACCCACTGTAACTGAAACAGGAACACGAGTTGCAGAAGCACAACCAGCTGAAACATATGTAATCGTTACTAATCCATTTCCTGTATTTCCAACAGAATTTGCCTGACTGGTACCACCATTATATGATCCTCCTCCATAACCAAAATCCTGACCTGCAAAACTATTTAAACCGCTTCCTCCACTATAACCTCCACCAGAACCAGCAACTATATTACAAGAAGCATCGTAATCGGCAGTAGAACCACCACCAAATCCACCGGGACCATACGAAGCACTAATTCCACCGGCACCTCCCTGTCGGAATCCAGCACCACCAACACCGTAAGTAGGATAAGAAACGTCGCTTCCCCCTGAAGTGTAAAAACCGCCACCACCACCACCACATGTGGTAGAAGCAGCTCCATTTCCAGCCGTTCCCGGTACAGGACCATCGCCGGTTGTTGTAAGAGATGCATTATCTCCGGTTCCTGTTTGAGCTCCGCCACCACCTCCGGCTACTATCATTGGAGTAGCTGTTGAATAAGTTGCACCTAAAGCCACAAATGATCCACCACCACCACCTGGATAACCGTTAACAGCAGGTTGCTGACCAGCTAAAATTGATAACACCTGACCGCTTGATACTGCAAAAGTTCCAGTCATTATGGCTCCTAACCCTCCTGTTCCTGTTGATGTACCACCCTGTGCACCTCTTGCTGTTATATTTATTGATGTTACACCAGCAGGAACCGTCCAGTTGACAATGGCTCCGGTATAATTAATAGTTTGTGAACCTGTAGCACCTGTATATGATTCTGCATAATAAGTAGTAGTAGCACCAGGTGTTACTGTGTAATTTACACCACTTGCTACTTGAGCTAATTGTGTTCCTCCTGACGCAGCATTCCACCAGTTAATATTATTACCTGACGATACTGCATTTAGTAATGAAGACGCACCAACACATATAGTACCCGGAGTAGCTGTCACCGGAGATGGAACCGGAGGACCGCTACCACTCAATACATTTAATACTACAGCAGTAGTTGTAACAGTACAACCTGCCGCATTACCTACAACACAGGTAATAGACGCACCGTTTTCTCCTACTGAAGGAGTTGTAATTAAAAGTGAACTTGTTGCAACATTACTATAAGGAGCAGTATTTGTAAGTGCCACCCCATTTCTATACCATTGATAAGTTGTTGCACCTGTTGCAGTAACACTAAGTGTGGCAGAAGAACCACCACATATAGGTCCCGGATTAGCAGGTTGTGCGGTAATAACCGGGGCAGCCAAAACATTTACCGCTACTGAAGTCCGGGTTGCAGATGGACAAGTGTAAATCAAACCTGAATATGAAATTGAAACAATTCCAGCTCCTGCATTATATCCCTGAGTATTTATAACTGAAGTAGCTGTTCCATCTGTATAGTTGCTACCGCCACCGCCACCGCCATATCCACCGCCACCACCACCAAAGTATCCACCGCCACCGCTACCACCATAAGTGGCACCACCGTTACCGCCAACGCCAGTTACTCCGGCAGTACAACCATTTCCACCAACAGCTGCACCTCCGGCAGCCTGTGTTCCTCCTCCTCCACCATAAGAGCCTCCTAAAGTAAGACCATCATATCCGGCACTACCAATTAAACCACCGCCGGGACCCCCATTATCATAATTATGCAATGAATAATCACCACCACCTGAACCACCACCTCCAGCAACTATTACTCTGTTTGCAAGTGCAGTTCCACCGATCCGAATATCGGAAGCACCACCTGCTCCGGCAGAATAAGCAGCTCCGCCTCCATTTCCACCTCCATTATATCCTCCTGTTGCACCCACGTTAAGACCACCAACATATATATTTAAAACCTGACCTGCTGAAACCGGATAGGTGGCTTGGGTTCTTCCTCCGTTTGCACCTACACCATAATTGTTAGTTCCTGTTCCTCCTTTTGCACCTGACATATCCACATTTATACTTGTAACACCGGCAGGCACAGTCCATGTTTGAACAGCTCCTGTGTAATTGTATATGTTTGTAATAGTACCGGCGGACGCTGAAACTGCTTCCGCATAATAGGTTGTAGTTGCACCGGGTGCAACCGAAAAATTGGTTGCACTTGCAACAGTACCTAATAAAGTACCTCCTGATGCAGCTGTCCACCAGTTTATATAATTTCCTGAATTTGTTGCATTTAAGTTTGATGATTGACCTGCACAGATAGTACTTGCTGTAGCTGTAACAGCAGTAGGTGCACCAGGTGTTGTAAATGTAAATGTACCTCCGGTTGCTGTTCCACTACCGGTAACTACTGTAACTGCACCTGTAGCACTTGCCCCGGCAACAGCAGTAATTTGTGTAGTAGAATTAACAACATAAGAAGCTGCATTCACTCCACCGAATTGTACAGCAGTAACCCCTGAATAGTTTGTACCTGTAATTACAACAGAAGTTCCTGCACATCCTGTTGTTGGAGCGAAGGATGTAATTGTTGGTGGCCCTAGAGATACTGTATAAACTAGTATAATCTCACCTGCTCCACCTGCTCCGCCTGCGCTTGAGCCTGACCAATTATTATCTCCGGAACCCCCACCCCCTGGTACAACCCCGACAGGTCCTGCTAAATTTGTTGTAACACTACAATTTGTGTTATATCCTCCATTTCCGCCAGGATAGGTACCTGTACCTCCGTTTCCTAATGCACCACAGGAAACTGCATGCACTGTTCCACCCGCAGATGAACCACCAGCCCCACCACCTGTTCCGGTTATTCCACTGACATTTTTACCTGAACTACCAGCAGCCCCGGCTTTCACTGCAACGCCAGTACCAGTTCCAACTGCACTTCCGGCACCTCCGGCAAATGTTCCATTACTTCCTGTACCAGCAAGAGTCCCCCCTGTACCTCCGCCAGCTGTCCATGTACCAGCAGCACCTGTAAAAGTTGTTGTTCCTCCTGTTCCACCAGTACCTGTTCCTGCTGTTCCACCAGCCCCAATTGTTACTGTATATATATTCCCGGCAGTTACGCCAAAAGTAGCGAATGCACAAGCTCCACCGCCGCCACCGCCGCCATTGGACCAATTCGCTCCACTTGTAGCAGAACCACCGCCACCACCACCGCCACCCCAAAGGTAAGCAGTAACAGTAGTTACACCTGCAGGGATTGTAAACGTACCAGAAGTGGTAATAGTAGTAACCGTTTGAGCAAAGGAAAATGCAGTTATTCCAATAATAATAACAGTAGTAAACAACCAGCGAACTATAGAAGCGATTGTTTTGGAAGAGTTTGTAAATTGTTTCATAATTGATTTGTTTAAGGGTTAGTTATTTATTTTGAGTTTTGTTTGTTACTATTATTGTTTTGTTAATTGGTACTAATTTACTAATTGTTGGTTATTGGTTTTTAATGAATAAATTTAATTAAAGAAACTGTAATGGTAATAATTGCCACAGCCATAATTCCAAATCTCACGGTAAGATCATATTTAAGTCTCAATTCCATTTCCTTTAACTTTAATTCCACATCTTTTATATCTTGTTTTGTAGCAAGTCGTTCTTCAATAATATCTTTTAATGCTTCTGCCTGTACTTCTGCTTGGGTAGCGGGCATTCCTGCTGCAATCAGTTTTTTAGCGTAAGCCAATGTATCAAATGAAATAGTACTCATAATTAATTATGTTAAGGGTTAGTTATTTATTTTGAGTTTTGTTTGTTACTATTTTTGTTTTGTTAATTTTTGATGTTTTACGTTTATAATTTTTAAAGGGTTACACTTTACAAATCTGTTGGTTACCAATTGATGTTTGTTTTCTTATGCTGCATTGGTATTTACTGTTTTAAGTAAGTTGCCAAGCACTTTTTCAGCATTATAAATATTAATCAAATATACTTGTTTGTTTTTAATTTCAACAGTAAAACCTTCTCCTTCATAAACCTTTTCAGGCAATCCTTTTATATCCTCTCTGTAAAAAAGGATACTTCCAGTTTCGTTATCCACACGTTTTTTAAACGCACTTAAATCAAGTTTTAAATCCATCGTTTATTTTTTTGTCTATTAGATAGTTTCAACTTTTAGTCTTATTTAAATAATTATTTCATTTAATTTTAATTGAAACTCCTCCAAAACATTTTCTCCAGAAAGTATAGCTTCAAAAGATTGTTCTGTTGTTTCGGTATTCGGCTTATATATATGAGTACTTCTGTTTTCAATATCAATAAGCCAGGCAAGTTGGCAACCATTGGTTATCCACTCTTCCATTTTTTCTTTTAATTGTTTTATATTGTCTGACTTTGATTTTATTTCTATTACAAAATCAGGACAGATTTTCCCGAATCTATTTTTTTCTGATTGAGGAAGTAGTGTATATTTTTCTTTTGAAATCCAAGAAATATCAGGCGAGCGTACTGCTCCGTTTGGCAAGGTATATCCAGCATTTGAATCAAAACAATATCCGGATTTAGTTTTTTTATTCCAGATAACTACTTCACCAAGTATGTCCGCATTTCTGTTTCCTGTGTCTAATGTGGTTGGAGCCATTATTATTATATTTTTATCTTTATCTCGTTCGATACGCAACTCTTTATTATCTGCACAAAGCATAAAAAATTGCTCTTCGGTAAGGTTGGCTGATTCGGTATGGATGGAAAATAATTGCATTAAATTTATTCGTTTTCTTTAAAGATGTTTATTGTTATTCAAAGGTTGCATACATAAGACATACTTATTAAATTAACTGATGAATGACAATTTAATGAAGACTTAGCATTTGTTACCTTTTACTCTCTTTTGCTTTTATTTGTTTAGTACTTATTTAAAAAATCAAATTTATGTCCTAATTTATTCAGAACTTTTTTACACTCAAAAAATGAATTGACTTAGAAATCTATACCTAATGCCAACGCCTATTTTTGTTCGTTTGTAACCAGAAACTAAGTCAACTAAACGGACTACAGATTTCAGAACACAACAACAGAAATGATTAGTGTTAATTAGTATTAAAAAAGACTAATCATTTTTATTGAGGGACAAATATATAATTATTATTCACCAAACAAAAATTAAATTCACAAAAAGAGATAAAATGCAGAGTTGATTACCCGCTTTTAGGATTGAAATAGTTGATTCAACTAAAATTCGCTTTGTTTCTATAGAAACGGAACACGTTCCAGCAGAACCTAGCACTGTTTCAAGAGAAGCGATGCAAGGAACTGGAGAAACGTGCAGTGTTTCAGGAGAAATGATGCAATGAGCAGCAGAAACGTGTCGTGTTCCAAGAGAAACGATGCAAGGAGCAGAAGAAACAGTGCACGTTCCAGAAGGAACAGAGCACAGTCCAGGAGAAACAGAACACGAGGCAAGAGAAACGATGAATGAAGCAACTGGAACACTGCGGATACCAGGAGAAACAATGCAAATTTCAAGAGAAACAGTATTTATGATGCAAAAACGTTGTGTTAAACCTATTTGATAATTCATCTTGCCTATCTCATTACGTTGGTCATTGCGAGGGCTTTTCG
>CAILDT010000853.1 GCA_903833025.1 uncultured Bacteroidota bacterium
CACTCTTTCCACCGAACCCCTTGACGGGCGATTATCCGGAATTGGTGCGCTTGTTGCCACGGGTGTCTGAAAACATCGAAGGCGAACGCATCCAATTAAAGTGTAAATTTGATATTGGTACGGCCAAAGAAGACAGTTCTTTTAATATATCGTCATCCTGTGTTTATGCCAATACACTCGACCCTGTGAAAATTAAAGCAGCCTGGACGGAAAAGAAAACGGAATTAGCAAAAACACTGAATGCCGCCGAAATAGCCTTTATTGAAAAAGACTGGCATTTACTTGATGCCAAGCGCCATTTCCTCCCAGATTCATTTGATTTTATGGTGGAAACCGTTGGACCTATCGTAAATATGACTATTATTGCCAAAGCGTGCAACCTAATGCTCGATAAATTAAAACGTTTCCAAGATACCATTCAAGGAGACCCCATCGTGGTGGCTGTCTCGGAAACAACGATTCCCAACAGTTTTGATATCACCTTGAAGGGCGAAGATTATACCCTGGGTAAAGTTATTGAATATGTCTTATACGATAACCATTACGATAAAACCTTGAATTACTGTGGCTTTCGCAAGCCCCATCCGCACATCGATGAATCGGTTATTCGCTTAGGCTTTAAAAATCCGACGGATAAAGTGACAGTGATTTCATATATGGTCAATGCGGCGCTGACAGCCATCGGTATTTACGATAAAATTGGCAAGACATTTGAGGTCGCGAAGTAAATCTTTATACAACATACAAACAATACTTCTATAGCAATACTTTTTTTATTGCTATAAAAATTTCTATTATAAATATAAGGTAATGGCTAACATTAAAACAGTTAATTTACAATTGGGTGATATTATTCAAATTAGTGCACCAGCGGATGCCGATATAGATGAGCATATTTGTTATATTAGCTATATTGATGCGACCAAAATACGTTTAGCCGAAGCGGATGGCCGAGAGCAAATTCTTACCTTGACTGATGGTTATTGGGACAATGAAGCGATTGAGAGTATTATAATAAAGAGCCGAGCGGAAGAAGTCGGATATGCGCGACTAAATAATTTACAAATAGGTGTCTGGATTGACATTTACTTTAATGGCGATTTACCTTTAACAATAACTGGCAAAATTACCAACTTGGAAAATGACCGCATTGAAATAACGACTTTTCCGGAGAATGAGGTGATTTTTATTGATTTTCAATATAAAGGTTTGCCGGAAGACTTGCCAATTGAAAAGATACAGACCAGAAAAGCGCCAGCACAAACGCTAGAACGAGGCCAAGCCGAAGGCGAAGCAAAAGGCGAAGGCCAAGCAAAAGCCGAAGGCCAAGCCGAAGGCCAAGCCGAAGGCCAAGCCGAAGGCCAAGCAAAAGGCGAAACCGAAGGCCAAGCAAAAGGCGAAGGCGAAGGCGAACCAACGTCAACGGAGAAACTCGAACAGCGCTATAAAGATATTCAAAGACAATTATTAGAAATACCCGAAGAAGAAATCGTCGATGAAAACCTCGAATTTGAAAAACAGAAAGAAATCCAAGAGCAAACGCGCAATTATATTTTTCAGGCCGACCAAATACATTTTGGTGAAGATTTAGAAGCCATCACGCAAATGGTTGATGTACCCGAAGAAGAGCAGCGCTATGACATTGATACACAACTCGATGCGTTATTAGACGACATGTTATCGACGATTCCCAATGTGCAACGAACCGACCTGGTCAAAAATAATATTCACAAAATGATTCAACGGTTCAAACAATTGCGCAATAATTTTTCCGTATTTGACGAGAAGGGCCACGCGTTGATGCCTACGACGCACGGCGTCAATTACAAACCCTTGGTCGGTATTATGGAGCGAATGGAAAAACAACTCTATTGGCTGTTGCCCGTGACGAAAACTATGAAAAAAATATACGTAGATGAAGAAGCAGAAAATGAAGAAGGCCTGGTGGAAATGGGGGTGGATGATATACAAACCATTGTCTTTGCTAATAATGCCGCCGCCCAAAAAGGCATAGTAGACAACTATGAGAAAAATGACACCGTGAATGAAGGGAATAAATACGCGCTCTTACAAAAAAAGTTAAGTCCATTTTTTACGCCCTTTACTGAACCAGCCGAGCAGGCCGATGTTATTGCCCAGATACAGGTCAGTACCAATATAACCGCCGTAATTGATAATTTGGATAATTTTAATTCATCTGCCGACGGCCATGATACATTTACGACCCCCTATAGTGCCAATAAATATGAGCGGAAACGAAAAACCCAGCAGAAACGCTTTGCCTTACAAAATTATAATATTGGCGCGACAGGTTTGGAAATAACGAAAGTGCGTGGCGATAATCCGCTTATTAAACGCAAAGAATTGACGAAAAATGAGGAGATGGATTTGAAGGCGATGCTGACCCTACCCGAAGCTACCGTGCGGTTCTCTCGCATTAATTTACAAACCACCACTATTTTCGAGAAAGCCAATTTAAATTTACATTTTTTGAATTACTGGCAGTTATTAAAAGAATCGACGCACGTGAAACAAACGGTTATTACGGACTTGGCGAAACCGTATGAACACCACGCGGACACGTTTCTAAAAGCAATTCGACATTTTCAAGTTAAACCGGCGGCTGCGGCTGCGGCTGC
>CAILDT010000854.1 GCA_903833025.1 uncultured Bacteroidota bacterium
TAAAGATACCTCCTCAAATCTGCTCCAGTGACGTGCACTTCCGCCCCAACCCATACTTAATAAAGTGTACATTTTTTTAGCAAATGGTTTAACTGCTCTATCGCGAATCATTGCAAAGTCAGGAACTAAACCAGTGTACCAGAATACTAATGATACGGAGAAGTATGTAGATACCGCAAATACGTCCCAAAGTAATGGTGAGTTAAAATTTACCCAAAGTGAACCAAATTGATTTGGCAATGGAAACAACCAATAATCTAACCAAGGACGACCAGTATGCAACGTCACAAATATGGCGGCACACATTACAGCGAAAATTGTCATCGCTTCTGCGGAACGGTTGATTGCCATTCTCCATTTTTGACGGAATAATAATAATACTGCAGAAATAAGCGTTCCAGCGTGACCAATACCAATCCACCATACAAAGTTGGTTATATCCCAAGCCCAATCAACACCGTTGTTTGAACCCCAAACTCCAATACCGGTACCTATAGTATAACATAAACAACCTATTCCCCACAAGAAACATAAAGTTGCTAATGTAAGTAACATATACCAGTGCTTAGTGGCTTTTCCTTCTATTGGTCGTACAATATCTTCACTTATTTGATGATATGACTTGTTACCAAGAATTAAAGGTTCTCTTATTTCCGATTCTGCGTGCATATTTTTTCTTATATTTTATTTTGCTTTAATGTAGTATTCTGAATAACAATTATACTTTCTCTTTCTTGTCTTCTGCCTTTTCAGCAACCTCCAACTCACAGTTTCTAACCTTTGTTAAGTAAGATACTGTAGGCTTTATTCCAAGTTCTTCCAAAATGAAATAATTACGCTCATCATTTTTTCTCAATTTAGCTATTGCACTTTCCTCGTCATTCAAATCACCAAATAAAATGGCATTTGTAGGACAAGCTTGTGCGCAAGCCAATTTAATATCACCGTCTTTTAATTTACGCTCTGCCTTTTTAGCTTCTAATTTCCCTGCCTGAACACGTTGAACACACATTGAGCATTTTTCCATTACACCACGTGAACGAACCACTACGTCAGGATTCAATACCATTCTGCCCAAATCATCTTGAGTAGGATTAAATTTAAAATCAGGATTTTCGTTGTAGTTAAACCAGTTGAAACGTCTTACTTTAAACGGACAATTGTTTGCGCAATATCTTGTTCCAACACAACGGTTATACGCCATTGCGTTTAATCCTTCTGAGCTATGATTAGTTGCTAATACAGGACAAACTGTTTCGCAAGGTGCGTGATTACAATGCTGACACATAATTGGTTGAAACACCACTTTCGGATTTTCTACCGAAGGATTTTCCATATCCAAATACATCGCCACTAACCCTTCCCCTTTTTCATCTGCTTTATCTTTTGCTTCTGAAACTTCTGCCGACCATTCTGTTGAATAATATCTATCAATACGCAACCAGTGCATTTCGCGCGTGTTCATCACCATTTTCTTACCAACCACTGCCACATTGTTTTCTGCTGTACAGCTAACAACGCAAGAACCGCAACCGATACAAGAATTCAAATCGATGGTCATTCCCCAACGATGCCCTAATTTTTCGTGTTCGTTCCATAAATCCAATGTATTCGGATTTACTTTTCCAACATTGGTTTCCATCATTTCAGGATGGTTACCAGCCATTGGGTCTTTTTTATAATCTTCTAATGAAGCTACTCTAACAATTGCTCTGCCCATCATAGTATGATGCACTTGAGTCCCTGCAATTTGAGTAGTTTCGTTAGCGTTTTCAATTTTTGCATCCAACGCAACATACATCATAGTTCCATTCATTATCTGAACAAAAGGGAATACGTTTTTTCCAACCATTCCAACCATTTTGCTCAACTTTCCTGCGCCATAACGACCATAACCAACAGCTATACCTACCGTACCACGCGCCTGACCAGGTTGAGGAACAACAGGTAATTTAACAGTTATCCCATTAACAGTAACATTAACAACTGACGCTTCTCTATCCTGACGTTCCATTAATTTATACTTACCTTTCATATCGGCAGGATTCATCGTTACGTAATTGTCCCAAGTGATTTTTGAAATAGGGTCAGGTAATTCCTGTAGCCAAGGGTTGTTTGCTTGATTACCATTACCAATCGCTACTTTTTCGTATAAAGCAATTTCAAAATCTCCACCACCTTTTACAGAACTGATTTTTTGAGCCGCTGCACCTAAATCAACTTTTGCTAGTTCTTTTGCTTCTTCTTTTTTATCTTCTTTCTTTTTGCTTTCTTTTTCTTTTACCTTATCTTCTTTTTTGTCTTTCGAATTTCCTTTCGCCTCATCACCAGTTGAAACTTCTATCGCTCCATCGTGTAAAGAGTTATTCCAGAACTCACCAAACATCATATATTTACCTTGCATAGGGAAAACGTGCTCCTCCCATTCTTTTTGGATATATTTATAATATTCAGTATTGTTGCCTGCCCATAACAATAAACTATCCTGTGCCTGACGAGTTCCGTCATTATCCGAAGTTTTTGTAAACAAAGGAGAAATAGTA